>JASHPR010000014.1 GCA_030038015.1 Streptosporangiaceae bacterium | reverse complement strand
CCGGAACTCGTCCTCGAACAGCTGCCTGAGCCGGCTCCGGCCGCGGTGCAGCAGGACCCGCTGGTTCGCCTCGCTGATAGCCAGCACGGTGCAGACCTCTTCGCTGCTCATCTCCTCGACGTCGCGCAGGATGACGACTTCCCGCTGCCGGGCGGGCAGCTCATCCATGCAGGCCCGGATGCGGTCGGCGAGCTTGCCTGCCTCCATGCGGCCCTCGGCCGCCTCGATCCAGTGCTCCGGCGGATCCGCCCAGCTGCCGGATGCGTCGAACCGCGACGGATCGACCGTCGGCTCGGGGTCCGCGACGGGGACGCTGCGGTGTTCCCTCGTCCCCGTCGTCCGCGCCTGGTTGACCAGGATGCGGAACAGCCAGGTCTTCAGGGACGAGCGCCCCTCGAACCCGTCCAGGCCGCGAAGCACCGCTAGCCACGTGTCCTGGACGACTTCCTCGGCGACCGCACGGCTCGGCACGAACGACACGGCGAGCCGCAGCATCGGCTGGTGATAGCGCTCCACCAGGCTGACGAACGCCCGTTCGTCTCCCGAACGCAGGCGAACCAGGAGATCTCCGTCTGATTCCATCACGGACAGAATAGGACGTGTAGGCCGTCCCCCACGCCAGGGCCACCTTCGCCTCATCGCGGTTTCCCGTTAACGTCGCAGGATCGTTACTCAGAAGGCCCACCTGGCGGAGTGCGAGCCGGTCGCGACGGTGAAGACGGAGGCGGTGTTGCTGCCCACGTTCACCATGTAGAGCAGGGACTGGAACGAGTCGTGGCGTGTCGGGATTCTCATCTCTCTCCTCGCGCGGGTGCCGGGCTTGCGGATCTCCAGTCCCCGCAAGAGCCCGGGCGTTACAGCCTCAGCCGAGCAGCTTGCCGAGCCTGACGGGCGGGTCGCACCCGGACCGCGGCCCTATAGGCACACAGCCAGGAGGTGGCGCCGCGACGACGATGCCCCGGGCCCGCCTGGCTGGGCGGGCCCGGGGCAACTGGCCGGTAGCCGGCTTGTCGTTGCTAGGTGTTGACGATCCCGGATGAGCTGGCCCCGGCGGGCAGCGGGGTCGGCGAGCTGGACAGCTCGGTGAGGTTTCCGCCGTTGACGGCGAACACCGACACGAAATTGTGGCCAGCGCCGTCGACCAGCAGGTACTTGCCGTCCGGGGACAGCCGGGCGTCGATGTCAGCCCCGCCGCCGGTGATGGTGAAGCTGCCGATCAGGACGAGCGAGCCGTCCGGGTTGATGGAATAGCTGGAGACGTTCCCCGAGCCGGTGTTAACGGTGAACAGGTACCTGCCGTCGTGGCTGATCTCCACCCAGCACGGCGCGGTCTGCCCGTCAGCATAAGGCGACGATCCGATCGGGCTGAGCTGACCAAACAAGCCGTCACTGTAGGCAGAGACCGTACCGAGGTCCGTGCCGTTGTGCGCGTTGCTGACGAATAGCTGCGACGGGTTGACGGGCGAGAACTCGGAGCCGAGCTGGCCGAGGCCCTGCCCGGCGAAGGGAGAGCCGGGAGCGGCGAGCAGATGGCCGTCGGGCAGCACCACGAAGCTGTCGATCATCGAGGTGCCGGTGCGGGTGCCGACCAGCTTGGTGCCGGTGCCGTTGAAGAACACGTCGCCCAGACCGGAGTCACCCGGGACGGAGTACGTCGAGCCCGGGATGGGCGTTAGCGTGCCATCGGGACTCAGGCGGAAGCCGGAGTAGTCGCTGCCGCTGGCGCCGGAGTTCGCGACGTAGACCAGGCCGAACGGGGATATCGCGACGCTCACCGGCTTGATCCCGCCCGAGGACACCGGCTGGCCGACCAGCACCGGCACGCCGCCCGCGGTGATGCGCAGGACCGAGACCTGGTTGCTGCCGGCGTCGACAGCCAGCAGGTACCTGTCGTCACTGGTTACCTGGATCGCACCCTGGGAGGCCAGGCCAGCACCGAGACCTGCGCCCCCGGCGGCGAATGGTGAACCGGGGATCGGAGTGAGGGAGCCGTCGGCGTGCCGGTCGAAGCCGGCGATCGTGTTGGCGGTCGCGGTGTTGTCGTCGAGGTAGGTGTAGCCGACCACCGGGGACGCATCAGTCGAGGCTGACGCGGCGGCGGGGACAGCCACCATCGCGGCCGCCGCCGCGAGGCCGAGCACTATCAGGCCCGGCCTCGTGCGTATCAGAAAGCGCATCGCGTCGGCCGGGCCGGCCAGCGCGGCGGCTACCGCGTTCGCGAGCGCCGCGGGCCCGGGCAGCTTGTTGCGGGTACCGCCGGGGCGGTTCGGGATTCTCATCTCTCTCCTCACGTGGGTGTTGGTATGCACACCCTCAGTCCCCCCAGGAGCCCTCGCGTTACAGTCTGAGCCGGACAGCTCGTCAAGCCTGAGCCGCGGATCTGAGACGTGTCGGTACTTCCGGGAAACTCCTCGCATAGGGGTTCGGACCTGCCCTTTCAGTCCGGCGCGAGGCCCCCTTGTTACGGCGAAGGCAATAACCGGCACACCGTCCCGCTGCGCGGGACGGACAGGCTGATCAGATAATTGTTGACGATCCTGCCCACGCAGGCACTGCCCTCGCCGTAGGCGGTATGCCCGTCGGCGTTCCAGCCGAGCAGAATCCGGGGTGCCGGTAAGAAACGCGTCACCAGCCCCAAACGAGCGTGATCATGCGGTCGGTCAGACGGGGAAGTCGCCGATGACCCTCGTCGTAGCGCTGCTGGCCGTCGGCGACCGCGAGGCGGGGTGGGTCTCCAGCTCGTGCGGGCTGATTGAGGCGGTGATGCCCGCTGTCCGGGTGTAGCGGGCGAGGATTTTCCGAGCGCCGCGGTCGCTGTAGCCGCCACCGCTTCCTGCGATCCGCGGCTGACGATGGCGGCAGGTGCCGAGGTCTACGTTGAGAACCAGTCGGCGTGTTGCGGCTGGTGACATGCAATGTCATCGGCGACTTTCCCGTCTGACCAGCGCGATCACGCTCGTTTGGGCCTGGTGACACGTTTCTTACCAGCACGTCGCCCGCGAGTTCAGCCCGACTGAAGGTTCTTCATCGGGAACTCACGGCTTCAGCGCCTGACTGCACCGGAATCTCGTCGGGTTCGCTGGGAGTGTCGTGCTGCTTCCACGGCGGCTTCGGCGGGCTGGGGGCAGCGGGGCTGATGGCCGGGCGTCCAGCGTGGCCGAGCCTGCGAAGGAGCTGGCCCCAGGCGAGGCGGTCGGCTCTGGTCGCTGTTAAGGATTCCGTGTCCATTGGAGCGGCAGCCTGGCCCGGACCTGGGCCGATTGCCCGGTGGCCACCACGTCGATCCACGGGGTTCCCGCCTCGAGCGGCGGGGCGATCGCCAGCTCCAGCGTGACCTCGCCGGCCTCGCCCAGCGGCCTCGGGGCGTAGTCCCGGGTGGCGTGCCAGCGGCCGGCGCTGTCGCGGATCCACAGAGTGGGCAGGGGCCTGACTGCCCGGTAGTACTCCCAGTCGTCTTCCATGGTGATGCCGCCGGTGTGCAGGTGCAGGATGGTGCCGCGCTCGGCGTGGTGCAGGCCGAGGACGGCGAGTTTAGCGCCGTCCAGTGCGGGCAGCTCGGCCGCGGTGACGGCCCAGCTGCCGGGCGCGGGCGCCGGCAGCGGGGTCCGGCGATGGTAGCGGGTCAGCATGCTCCGCCACCGTTCGGGCAGGCCGGCAGCGGGCGGCGTGATGATGCCGTGACCGGTGATACCCAGGCGGGCGCACAACCCGGCGAGCTGCCCGGAGGCCGCGCTGGACGGGGGCAAGGCGCCGGCCGCCTGCAGCGCGGTGATGACGTCACCGAGCGAGCCGATCGGATGCGGCAGCAGCCCGGGCTTTGCGGCAGCCACCTGCTCGGGCGTTTCCTGCGGGAGGGCCGCCGCGAGGGCGAGAATCCGGGCGGCGATCACGTCGACCAGCAGCTCTCCCGGGCTGGCCGCCGTCTTGGTCACGGTGATGTCCGGCGCCGGGGTCTGCGGGTCCAGGTGGATGCGGGCGGCGGGCTCGCCGGGAGCGGTGCGCACGTCCAGCCAGCGGATCTCGTGCTGCGGGTCCGGGCGCAGGTCGAGCACGCCCGCCACCGCTGCGGAGCCGGTGATCCTGGTACTGAAGCCGAGGGTGTAGCCAGTGCCCTGGTCATCGGCTGCGGTGAAGTGGCGGGAGACGGGCAGGCGAGGACGCTGCCGGTGCGTGTCGGGCTCGGGTCTGGGCTCGTGCATCCATCCCGCCATCGTGAACCGGCCGCCGTGTGCGGTCTGCAGGTATGCGAGAAGGCCGAGGTCGCCGCGGATTTCGCCGTCCCGGATCCGGATCACCTGTCCGACTGGCACCACCTGCCATGATGTCTGCCGCGTCGCGGTGAATGCCTCGGCGCTGTCCCGGACAGGCCAGACTCGCGCGAGCCTGGCCTGCCGCCGCGGCGCCGCGCCGCCCGCGCTGGGCTGCCGCGCGGCCAGGGCAAGATCGAGTTCGGCTTGGATCTGGTCGGCGGATCCAACGTCGACCGCCCCCACCGCAATCAGCGCCTGCGCGACCAGCTGCAACCTTCCGGCATGCGTCGCGCCTTGGGTGTCGGGCGCGGTCGCGCGGCGCAGTTCGGCCTCGGCCAGCTGCCGCAGGTGGGTTTCCGCGCGTCTGCCGTTCATGTCCTCAGTGTCGTCCCGGTAGCCCCCAGCGGTTCACTGGTGGCCAGCCTCGGTCGGCTGATCAGCTAGGAGGTCGCAGGCGATGAGCGCGCATTTGCTGGCGGCGGTGTGGGACAGGCCGAAGACCAGGGCCAGGTGCAGCGGGTCGGCGCGGGCGGTCAGCGCTTCGTGGAGGACCCGGTCGCGGCGGATCCGCTCGATGCTGACGCCGTGCCGCTGCAGGTTCCAGGTGAGATAGCTCCTGGTGACGGGCCCGGATCCGAGGGCGGTCTTCGCGGAGATCAGGACGTGCCGGTTGGGCGTGTGCGGCCAGGTGGCGCGGCGGTGGCCGAGCCAGGCCCGCAGTACCCGATGAGTGAGCTCGCCGAGCCGCTGGGGGTGCCCGGCGATGGTGATGCGCCGGTTGGGCAGGTCCAGGTCGTCCAGGGTGAGGTCGCGGATCGCGGCCCAGCGGGCGGCGTGGATCGCGGCCAGGGCGACGATCAGCCGCTGCGCGGGACTGGTGGCGGCCTGTTCGATGGCGCGGATCTCGGCGTCGGTCATCGGCAGCAGGCTGCCGCCGGGATCGGCGGCTGTCAGCCGCGCGGCCGGGTTGGCGAAGATCAGGCCGCGCTTCTTGGCGAACCGGAACAGCGAGCGGACCGCGACGGTCGTGGTGCGCAGCTGGTGGCCGCGCAGCGGATCCAGCACGGCCGTGATGTCGGCGGCGGTGACCTCGCGGAGGTGGCCGCGGTCCGCTGCCCAGCGGTCGATGAGCGGCTGGACGGCTGTGAAGTAGACGTAGATGCTGGCGGGCGAGCGGGACCGGGCCCGGGCATCGCCGTCGAGCAGCACCAGCAGCCAGGCCCGGACCGCGCTGGCGAAACCCTGGGGCAGCTCGCTGGTGCGGCGCTCGATCCAGGACCGGACCGCGGGAGTGCTGTCGTCTTCGAGCAGGTCAAGCGCGGCCAGGACTTCGGCGACCCGCGGAGCGGAGGTGTGCCGGGGCGTGCGCGTGCGGATCTCGGTCAACGTGACGCGCTCGCCGGCGGAGCGGCCGGCGAGTAATACCGTCAGGCCGTCCAGGGTGCACCGGAGGGTGGACGGTGACCAGCCATGGGCCTGGCCGAGCTGCCCAGCCCGGTCGGCGGCCGCGCGCAGCGCCGGGTCGGCCGACTCCAGCGCCGGATGCTGCCAGCGTGACGGCGGCGCGGCCCCGTTCTTGCGCCGGTAATACGAGGCCAGCGCGCTGCAGTTGTTGTTGCAGTAGACCCGGTCGCGGCGGCTTCCGGCAGGGATCGGGGCGCCGCAGTGCAGGCAGTTCACCGTGGCGGCAGTGATCTGCCGCCACGCGGCCGGGGAGCGACCGGGCGCGCCTCGGCCACGGCAGGAGCCTGCTCGCCATCAGCCGGCGTGGGCCGGGGCACGATCTCGGGTTCGGGCAGCAGCAGTTCCTCCACCCCGCAGCCCAGCACGGCGCAGATGACATCCAGCTCGTCGAGCCTGACGGTGTTCGGCTGGCCGGACCACAGGCCCGACATCTTCCCGGCGCTGATCGCCATGCCGCGCTCGGCGAGCCGCCGCTGCAGCTCACTGGCCTTCCAGATGCCGCGGTTGGCGGCCGCCAGCCGGAGATTCCACTTCATCGGGCCAGTCCCTTCCACCGGTCGGCGGCGCGCTGCTGCCCGGCCACCCAGGCGTCCTCGACGTGGGTGCCGTGCACGTGAATGTACCTGGCCGTGGTTCCGGTCCAGGAATGGCCGAGGAGTTCCTGGATTGCGAACAGGCTCATCCCGGCCCGGTAAAGCTGGGAGGCGCAGAAATGCCGGAGCACGTGCGGCGTCAGCTTGCCCGCCCAGGCCGGCAGGTGCCGTTCGGCGGCCTCGGCCAGCGACCGGCGGAACACATCCGCGGTCGCCCGTGCGCACGAGCCATCTGCGCACTTGCGCTCCGACGGGAACAGCGGCGCGCCGGGCCGGGCGTGATCGGCGTCGAACTGGCCCCACACGTCCTCGATGAACCAGCGCAGGTTCCGGTCCGCGCCGTTGATCAGCGGCACCAGCCGCGGTTTGGGCCCCCGCCGCCGCGAGCCCTTGCCGTGCCGGACGTTGAGCTTGCCGAACCGGCCCAGCTCCCACCGCACGTCATCCAGGTCCAGCAGGCACGCCTCGTTGACCCGCAAGCCGACGTCGGCGGCCAGCCGCGCGGCGGCATAGTTGCGGGCGGCCGGGGCGAACTTGCGGCAGGTGGCCAGCTCCCCGCGCCACCCGGCGAACAGCTGCTCGATCTCCTCCCTGGCCGGCGGCACGCGCAGCTGCGGGTCCACCGAGGCGCGCGGCCGGTTCATCTCATCCAGCGGGCACTCGGCCACCCGGCCGGTCAGGTTATAGATCTCGACCTTGTGCCGCAGCTCCAGGAACTGGAAGTACACCGCCAGCGCGGCCGCCCGGCCGGTCCGCGTCGACGGCCTCGCATCCCGCAGCACCCTGCCGAAGTACGCATCGGCGTCGGCCGGCTGCATCTCCCACAGCGGCCGGCCGAACCAGTCCCGGATCAGCTCCAGGTGCCCGGTGTCGTTGCGGATCGTGCTGTCGGCCAGCCCCGCCGAGGCCCGCGCCAGCACGAACCCGGCCAGCACGTCGGTCTCGAATTCGGCGACCTCTTCCGCGCTCGCCGGCACCCGGTGCTCACGCAGGTCACGCACCAGCGCCAGAGCCAACCCGCCCTCCCTCCACTTCACCCTAAACGACACACCGTCATCTTCGGCGAGAGTATTTCACGGAGAATGAGGAAGGATCAGAACGACCCGCCGGCCGCCGGCTAAGTTCTCAAGTCCTGGTACAGGCCCGATCGGGCCTAGCGAGCAGTCGTCGGAAGCTCACGAACTCGGCGACTATTGCTTACTCAATCCCAGAGGACAGGTCCCCCGCCAGCGCCCGCGCCCACCGGTACGGCGTGGCGGGGTCACGCAGCGTCCCGACGACGAGGATCGGCGGCGCGCCCGCGGCCCGTATCCGCGGCAGTGGGTAGGACGGGACCGGCCAGTACGCGCAGGGAAAGCGTGCGGGCAGCGCTGGAGGCGCTGGCCGCCGCACACCCGGGCTGGCTGGAGCAGCGGATCTGCGTGGCGGACTGGGCCCGCCGGTACGGCACCCCGATGACGTCGTGGCGGGCCCCCGCAATCTGAGGCCAGGCGCGATGAGCTGGCTATCGCCTGCGCCCGCGACGGGTGGGCGCTGCTGGAAGCGGTCTACGACCCCTCCGCGCCGCCGTGGCTGCGCGAGCTGCCGGCGGTCGACGTGCTGCGCCGGGTGCTGCAGAACTACACCCGGACCATCACCGCAGGCGGGCGGGAGGTGATCAAGCGGCGGGAGAGGGAGCCTGACGGCGACGGTCTCCCGCCCGGCCATGCCCGGATCGCCTCCCCCTATGACACCGACGCGCGGTGGGGCGTCAAGCGGGAGGAATTCTGGCTGGGCTACAAGCTGCACATCACCGAGACCTGCGACGATGCCCCGCCCTGCACGTGCGGCCCCGGCCAGCGCGGCAGGCCGCCGCGGGCAGCGCCGGGGAGGGCGCGCAGGACCGAGAGCATAATAAGGGCCGCGCGCACCTGGTCTTCCCGAACCTGATCACGCACGTGGCCACCACCGACGCCACCGTGACCGACAACCAGATGACCACCGCTACCTGCGAGGACCTGGCCAGGAAGAACCTGGCCCCGGGACGGAGCTACCTCGATTCCGGCTACCTCAGCGTGCCCGCGCCCACGATCACCAGGTCATAGCTTCGCGCCATGGAAATGGGTCCCCTTCCCGCTAGTACCCGGGCTTCACCGTACCGCCGGGCACGCGGCCGGCACGCTCAGCTTCGACTTGGCCGGCAGCCACGCCACCTACCTGGGCTGGCTGATCCGTGGGGCACTCCGCTGACCCTGCCGGGCCATACCCCGAGCAGGTCGCCGAGGCCCAGCGCGAGCTAGTGCGGATCGGCATCGACCTCCCCGCCGCGGCCGCCATCGGACCACGCAGCCGTGCGGCGATCAGCGCGTGGAGGCCGGATCGCCGACATCGGCCAGGATCTGCGCAGCCCTGCGGCCCGCCCGCACAGCGGCGGCCGCCTCGGCTAGCTCCGATCGGGTGCGCGTCGCGCAGCTAGGTGGCTCCTTCGTGCGCGAGCAGGGCGGCAGTCGCGCGCCCGATGCCGCGTCCCCCCGCCGGCGACGATCGCCCTGCCTTCCAGGCGTCCTTACCTGAACACCTCCGCGGTCACAGCGTTCCGCCGGATCAGCGGCGTGACAGGTGCGATCCTGACAGATGGGTCTGTTCATACAGGACGGTCTGTTAGCATGGTGCCGTGGCCGATAACCTGACCCGGCAGCCCACGGCCCGCGACCGGATCCTGCAGGCCGCCGGCGACCTGTTCTACAGCGAGGGCATCCACGCCGTCGGAGTCGACCGCGTCACCGCCGAGTCCGGCGTCGCGAAGGCGACCCTCTACCAGCAGTTCCGTTCCAAGGACGAGCTGGTCGCCGCGTACCTGCAGCGACGCGCCGAGCACTGGCGCCGCAGCGTCGCCGAACCGGTGCTCGCCCTGTCCGGCCCGGCCGGCCGCCGCGTGAGCGCGGTGTTCGGACGTCTCGGCGAGGCGTTCGCGGCGCCCGGCTACCGGGGCTGCCCCTTCATCAACGCGGCTGCCGAGTACCCCGGCCAGGACGGGCCCGTCGCCGCCGTCATCGCCGCCCACCGAGCCCAGGTCCATGGCCTGTTCGCCGAGCTGCTGGCCGCCTTCCCGGCCGCCCGCCGGGCCGCGCTTACCGACCAGCTGGTCCTGCTCTACGACGGGACGATGGTCGGCGCCCAGCTCGACCAGGGACCGCAGGCCGCGCGCCGAGCGCAAGCGGCCGCACGGCACCTGCTCCAAGACCCGCACCCAGCGCCCGCACCGGGGGGCATCCCGGCACACCAGTCCGCATCAGGGAAAGGACCCAGATCATGAGCACCCAGCCGCCCGGCGAGCTCACCCGCCAGCTCACCGAGTTCGCCGCGCAGATTCCCGCGCCTGTCGCCAGCCGGCTCGCGGCCGCCTTCGCCGAGGTCACCGCCTCGGGGGTCGCGCCGGGGCTGGCCGTCGGCGAGCAGGCGCCCCTGTTCAGCCTGCCGGACGCCACCGGCCACACGGTCTCGCTCGCCAGCAGGCTGGCGCGCGGGCCAGTGGTCCTGTCGTTCTACCGGGGCGAATGGTGCCCGTTTTGCAACCTCGAGCTGCGCGCCCTGCAGGCGGCGCTGCCGCAGTTCACCGAGCGCGGCGCGGTGCTGATCGCGATCAGCCCGCAGTCCCCCGACCACAGCCTGTCGATCGCCGAGAAGGCCGGGCTGACCTTCGACGTGCTCAGCGACGCCCATCAGGAGGTCATCGCGGCCTACCGGGTCCAGTTCACGATTCCGGCCGACCTTAAGGACCTGCACCTGACCGTGTTCGGGAACGACCTGTCCGCCCACGCCGCCAACGGCAGCTGGGACCTGCCCATCCCGGCTACCTTCGTGATCGACCGGGCCGGGATGATCCGCGCCCGGCACGTCTCAGCTGACTACACCACCCGCATGGACCCTGACGAGATCGTGGCAGCGCTCGACTCGCTCGCCTGAGGCTCTCGCGGCGCGCATCTGCCTATCATCTATCAGCCGGTTGCTGCCGCATGTCAGCGGACGTGGCGCACACCAGTTACCGATCCTGCCGGGCAACGTCCGGTGCGTTGATGCGCTGGGTACCGGGGTCGGCTGATGCCCAGTTTGGTCACGATCCTGTGTATTTGCTTCGCGATTCGGGTCGACCGGGCCGATCCCGGGGATCTCGCCGGGCCGGTCCGCCAGCTCCAGCACCGTGGCCAGCGGGACGGTCAGCGTCACCCGCCCGACGAACCCCAAGGGCACCGGGCCGGCCAGCGGACTTCCAGCCGACGCCAGGCCTGCCTCTGGCGCTCCGCCCGGGCCTTGACCGCTGCCACCATCAACCTTGCCGTCCGCGCCGGTACTGCAGGGCTGTGCGCTGTTGTCCGGCGCGGCTCCGGCGGTCCGGCTGGGCCGGGAGTCCATGCCGAGCAGTATGTCCAGGTAAGCCCGGGCCCGCAGCTCGTCCATGCCACCCGCCAGGCCCGCTGCCTTCAGCTGCTGCGCCCACCAGGTGATCCGCTGGTCCGCGGCCAGCACCTCCGCCGACGGCATCTCCCGCCCGCACAGCGCCGCGTTCCCCGAATCCTCCGCCCACCGCTCAACCCGGGCATCCCGGGCCGCCTCCTCCCGCCGCTTCCTCGCCCTCTCCGGCGCGACCCGCATCACCGCCCGGGCGATCGCCGCCCGCAACCCCCCCGGCGTGAGCTTCGCGGCCCGGCCCAGCACCATCGCCTCCGCCGCCCGCGCCTCGGCCTCCTCCAGCAGCGCGGTGGCGCGGACGATGATCTCGACCTTGCGCTGCCGCAGCATGCCGGACAGGAACGCCGCCATCGTGCCGGGCAGCTTGGCCGCCAGTTCGCAGGACAGGTCTAGCAGCCCCTCCGCGGCCCATCGGGACTCGGCCAGCGCCCAGGCCAGCTCATCCGGCACGAATTCATCCCAGTACCTAGGGATCTGCGCCGCGCCTTCCACGGCGCAGCCCGGCTCAGGGCGGCGCCGGGCCAGCTCGGCCACCGCGGCGTGCTTGCGCGCCGCGGCGTGCGCCTCGACCCGGTCCCACGCGCAGATCGCCCCGATCAGCCCGTCATCATCGCACCGCGGGTACCGGTCCTCCGGTCCGGCCGCCTCGTCGGCGAACCCCATCAGCGCGATACCACCCGGGCTGCTATCCAGCGGCGTGCCGACGCCGAACCAAGGAGCGGCGACCTCCCGGGCCCCGGCGATCGACTCGGCGAGCCGCGCGCCGTCCAGGCCCGCCGGCGGACTGTGGTCCGGGTCTTCATACAGCTCCGGATCGTCCGGTTCCTCCTCCCCGGCCAGCCACGTCCCGTGTGCCTCCCACTGAGCGTCATCCATCCAGTCGGTCCCGGGCGGCAGCAGCCGCCACTCCCCGGCACCGTCGTACCGGGGATCGCCCAGGTCATCGCCGCGCCCGGATCCTGGAACCGGTCCTGGGTACACGCGCCACCACCCGTTCGGACTAATGAGCCTTATATCAAACATGATAGCGAAAAACCTGTTTCAAAGCGGCGTGACACGCCGTTTGGAGAAAATATTCAGGCCCGCGCAGCGGCACTGCGTCCACGTTGGCCCGGTCCGGCCCTCTCAATACAGGAGTACCTGCCCGGAATGGCCAGGCCAGACGGGCCGCCGCTCCCCCGACCTCACCTGTCGTTGACCGCGACCTTGACGGCTGATGACGCCCGTGGACATCTGGGCTCAGCGCTGAAGTTACCTGGAGCAACTCGCGGCCTGTTACTCGTTCCTGTGCTCGTAAGCCACTATTGTGATATCGGAAATATCGTGAGCGATCTGCGCCCCCGGCCTGATGATGGCAGCCGCGCGTGTCGTCACCGCCCCTGTGCTGTATCACGTGCAGTGGGCAGCGCGAAGGATCCGTGCCCCGCTGCTGGCCGCCGTCGCCTGAGCCGAGCGGGCCGCTCAGAGCGGTCTCCGACACCTCGTCAGGGGCGCCCCAGTAGTTCCCTGACGGTGCCGGCCAGCCGGTCGTAGTCGTCTGGGGTGTTGTATGGTGCCGCCGCGATGCGCAGGTAGCCGACTCCGTCGAAGTGAACCGGCGCGACCTCGACACGCTGCCGCGAGAGGGCCTCGTAGAAGGGGTCGACCTGATCGGTTGAGGTGAGGACGCCGCCTGGCAGCGGCACCAGCCGCATGGCAGGCGCTGGCGTGGCCGGGAGCCGCTCAAGCGTGACCCCCAGCGCCTCGGCCACCCTCTTCTGGCCGTCGGCCACCAGATCGGCGAGCCGGGCTACCGCGTCCCAGCCGCCCAGCGCCTCCCAGTACGCCAGACCGTCCGCGACCGCCAGCCAGCCTGCATAGTCCCAGGTGCCTGGATAGTCGAATGACGCGGCGTACCCATCCTCCAGTTGCCAGCTGAGCACGGTCGGCATCGCGCAGACTCCCGGCCGACTCCACAGTATTGCGCTGCCGCGCGGGGTGTACGCCCACTTGTGCAGGTTGCCGATCCAGTGGTCGGCGCCGAGTGCCGGGATGTCGTCCCGGAGCTGGCCGGGCGCGTGCGCGGCGTCGACAAGCACCAAGGTCCCCTCGCCAGCGGCAGCGGCGGCCACGGCCGCGACCGGGATGACGGTCGCGGTCGGCGAAGTGATCCGGTCGATCACCACCAGCCGCGTGCGGCGCGAGCAGGCCGCAGCGTACGCCGACACGATCACGTTATCCCTGGCGCCGACGGGATAGGCCGCCTCCACGATCCGCGCCCCCGCGCGGGCCGCGTGATGGCTGAGGGCCTTGCGGACCGCGCCGTAGCCGTGCGTGCTGATCACCAGTTCGTCACCAGGGTGCAGCTCCAGCGAGCCGAGAACTGCGGAGACTCCCTCGGACACATTGCGTACCCACGCCGCGCGGGAAGCGTCGACGCCGAGGAACCCGGCGGCGCGCTCCCGCGCCGCCGCCACCAGCCCGCCGATCTCGACGCGGTTGAAGCGGTGCGGATTTCGTTCGGCACGCTCGCGCCACGCGGCGGCTGCCCGGCGCACGACGACCGGCGCGACGCCAAAAGCACCGTGGTTGAGATGGAGGACGTCAGGGTCGAGGCCGAAGGCCTCCAGCAGCGGAGTGTCCACGGAGCCGATTTTCTCAGCCGGGATGCCGGGCGAATCCGCGCTGGAGCCGCGACAGGGGGCCTGTGCTGCTGCTTGCCAGTTCGAGCGGGACGAGTCAGAACAGGCGGAGAACTCGTCCTGCGGTGCCCGTTCGCCCTTGGTCAGGTGCCGACGTAGGCCGCGAGATGCTCGCCGGTGAGGGTGGAGCGGCCGGCGACGAGGCGGGCGGGTATGCCCTCGAAGACGATCCGGCCGCCGTCGTGGCCGGCGCCCGGGCCGAGATCGATGATCCAGTCAGCGTGTGCCATGACCGCCTGGTGGTGCTCGACGACGATGACCGACTTGCCGGAGTCGACGAGCCGGTCGAGCAGGCCGAGCAGCTGTTCGACGTCGGCGAGGTGGAGGCCGGTGGTCGGCTCGTCGAGGACGTAGATGCCGCCCTTCTCGGCCATATGGGTGGCCAGCTTGAGCCGCTGCCGCTCGCCGCCGGACAGCGTGGTGAGCGGCTGGCCGAGGCTGAGGTAGCCGAGCCCGACGGCGGCGAGCCGGCCGAGGATCGCGTGCGCGGCAGGCGCGTGCGCCTCCCCCGCGCCGAAGAACTCCCCCGCCTCGGTCACCGACATCGCGAGGACCTCGCTGATGTCGCGGCCGCCGAGCC
Source organism: Streptosporangiaceae bacterium (assembly GCA_030038015.1). GTDB lineage: Bacteria > Actinomycetota > Actinomycetes > Streptosporangiales > Streptosporangiaceae > JASHPR01. The sequence continues at coordinate 666 of JASHPR010000014.1, read as the reverse complement.
GGTATTCCAGCACCGATGCATCGAACCGCTTCCCCTCGCACTCCTCGCATGTGGTGGCGACGCCGGCCATCATCGCCAGGTCGGTGTAGGTGACGCCCGCGCCGTTGCAGGTGGGGCAGGCGCCCTCGGAGTTGGCGCTGAACAGCGCCGGCTTCACGCCGTTGGCCTTCGCGAACGCGTTGCGGATCGGGTCGAGCAGCCCGGTGTAGGTCGCCGGGTTGCTCCGCCGCGAGCCGCGGATCGCGCCCTGGCCGACCGACACCACGCCCGCGCCGGCCGGGATCGACCCGTGCACCAGCGAGCTCTTGCCGGAGCCGGCGACGCCAGTGACGACGACGAGCACCCCGAGCGGGATGTCGACGTCGACATCGCGCAGGTTGTGCGCCCTCGCGCCGCGGATCTCCAGCCTGCCGGCGGGCGTCCGCACCGTCTCCTTGAGCGCGGCCCGGTCGCCGAGATGCCGGCCGGTTACGGTGCCGCTGGCCCGCAGCCCCTCGATGGTGCCCTCGAAGCAGACGGTGCCGCCCGCCGTGCCGGCGCCGGGGCCGAGGTCGACGACGTGGTCGGCGATCGCGATCGTCTGCGGCTCGTGCTCCACGACGAGCACCGTGTTGCCCTTGTCCCGCAGCCGCAGCAGCAGGTCGTTCATCCGCTGGATGTCATGGG
>JASHPR010000188.1 GCA_030038015.1 Streptosporangiaceae bacterium | reverse complement strand
CAGGGACCCGGCAAAGTCGTGATGTGAGGCTGTGACCTGTGGTGCCGTAAACAGCGGGTGATGTGCCCGGCGTGTCCGCAGGCGGCGGGCGGGACCCGGGCGGAACGATGGAAGTTCCTACGCTTCACCATCTTCTGCCACGAGGGACCCCCGCCCGCCGATGACATCTTCGCCCATGACGGCTGCCCGCAGCCAGTACCTGCTCGATCTCCTTGCCCAGGTCCCGGATCCGCGGAAGAGGCGCGGGCGTCGGCATCCGCTGGCCGGGCTGCTGGCCGTGGGGATCGCGGCGGTGATCGCGGGGTCGAGGTCGTTCGCCGCGATCGGGCAGTGGGCCGCTGATGCCGGGCCGGAGGTGCTGGCCGTGCTGGGCGCGGTGCGCGGGCCGGCGGAGGAGTCCACGTTCCGGCGCGCATTCGCCCTGCTCAGCCCCGACGTGCTGGACCGGGTCCTGGGTGCCTGGCTGCACACCAGGGCGGTGCAGGCCGGCGGCCGTCTGGTGATCGCGATCGACGGCAAGACCGTCCGCGGCGCGAAGAACAAGGCCGGGAAGGCCCCGCACCTGGTTGCCGCGCTGGCGCACGGCATCGGCGCGGTCCTCGGGCAGGTCGCCGTGGACGCGAAGTCCAACGAGATCCCCGCGGTGCGGGAGCTGCTGACGGCGTTCGCCAGCCTGGCCGGCGCCGTCATCACGATCGACGCGATGCACACGCAGACTGACACCGCGCAGGCCATCACCGGCCGGGACGCGGACTACGTGATGACAGTCAAGGGCAACATGCCGGCCTTGTACAGGAAGCTGAAGAAGCTGCCCTGGGCTGCTGTGCCGGCTTTCTCCGCCGTGAGCACGGACCATGGCCGTCGCGCCTGCCGCACGATCAAGGTGGCGCTGGCTCCTGCCTGGATCGAGTTCGACAGCGCTGCCCAGGTCGCGCAGGTGCGCCGCACGGTCACGAAGAAGGGCCGGAAGACCGTCGAGGTCGTGTACCTCATCACCAGCGACGGCGACGCCGGGCCCGCCACCCTGGCGGCCTGGATCCGGGGGCACTGGCAGATAGAGAACCGCCTCCACTGGGTCCGCGACGTGACCTATCAGGAGGATAAATCGCTAGTCAGGACAGGAAACGCGCCCCGCGTGATGGCATCGCTGCGCAGCCTGGCCATCAGCCTCCTGCGCCTGGACAGCAACCCCAACATCGCCGCCGCCAACCGGCACCACGCCCGCGACCCGCACCGGACGCTCAGGCTACTTCAGGCCGCATGAACGACTTTGCCGTGTCCCTGATTTCGTGGGCAGGGCGCCATTGCCCGGCCCGCTCAGGTGTCCGCGAGCAGCTGGAGGACGATCGCCGGGTCGTGGCTGGCCGGCGTGTCGCGGACCAGGCGAAGGCTGAGCTTGCCCGGCAGGAAGTAGTTCCGGCTCCACTGCACGGGCCGGCCCTCGGCAGCTCCGGCGCCGTCGAGGTACATGGTCTCCGTCAGCAGGAGCGCGGCCGCAGGCCGGTCCAGCCCGAGGAGCCTCCCGGCGCGCTGCCGAGGGCCCAATAGCGCGGCGGCGACCTCTGCTTCGCTGAACGCGACCGGGATCCCCTCGTCGAGGAGCAGGTCGAGCACCATCTGGTGGGATGACAGGCACTCCCTGACCTTCCCGGCGGGGATCACGTCTGCCGGGAGCACGTCGATCATCCACGCCGCGGCCGCACCATCGAGGAGCAGGACGCGGGAGACGCGGGTCACCTCGCCGTTCACGGGCAGCTCGAGCGCGCCGGCCTCGCCGCGGGTGGCCCGGCCGGCCTCCACGCGCAGCTGCGCGCTGCCGGCCTTGAGCCCGAGCCGTTCGGCCATGCTCGCGTAGGTCTCCAGCCTCCCGAGCTCGGCGACGCTGCTGCCCAGCTTGATCCCGACCGGGCCGGGCTCACCGCTGCGCTCGGGGAGCCGGGCGAGGAAGGTCCCGCTGCCCTGGCGCCTGACCAGCAGCCCGCGGCCGGCCAGCCGTCCCACCGCCGTGCGGACGGTCGCCCGGGAGACGCCCAGGCTCCGCACCAGCTCCGCCTCCGGGGGAATGCGGTCACCGACCCGGTACCGCCGGCGGACCAGCAAGTCCTCCAGCACGTTCTCGGTCTGCGCGTACAGGGGCATCCGCCGCAGCGGGACGGCGGCGTCGCCGGATCGCCCCGGGCCGTTCGGGCCGACGTTTCCCGTCACATCCACATGCTAGGAAACCGCCGCATCGCCGTCGCAGGGGAGGGATGAATTCATCCTCTTGACGTACGAATTTGTCATGATGTAAGACCGGGAACGGGAAGAGACCGGCCGCTCCCGCCAGGCCTCGCTGTGGCGACGGCGTGACCCCATTGCCGTGGTGACTGTCCGTGGCTCCGGGAGCCGGGGAAGGAGCGGATATGACGACGGCTGAGCAGGCCTCGGCGGCTGAGCACGCCACGGCGGCTGAGCAGGCCACCGTGGCGGTGCGGCATCTGCTGGACCCGCTGACCGCGGAGGAGATCGAGGCCGCCACCCGGATCCTGAAGCAGGACCGTGGCCTGGCCGAGAGCGCGCGCTTCGTCTACGTCACGCTGCGGGAGCCTTCCAAGGATGTCGTCCTGGGCCACCGGCCGGGCGGGCCGTTCGAGCGCGAGGCGCACATCGTGATCCGGGAACGCGCCGAATGCCGGAGCTACGAGGCGGTGGTCTCCATCACCGCCGGCGAGGTGCGCCTGTGGCGCGAGCTGCCCGGGGTCCAGCCGGCGGTCATGCTCGAGGAGTTCCTGGGCACCGAGGAGGCGGTCAAGAAGGACGCCCGCTGGCAGGAGGCGATGCGCCGGCGCGGCATCACCGACTTCGGCATGGTGATGATCGACCCGTGGTCGGTGGGCTACCTCGGTCCCGAGGACGCGGCCGGCCAGGGCCGGTTCCTCCGGCCGCTGACCTGGGTGCGCGAGGGAGACCCCGACGACAACGGGTACGCGCGCCCGGTCGAGGGCCTGATCGTCCGGTTCGACCTCGACCGCATGGAAGTGGTGGACATCGAGGACCACGGAGTGGTTCCGCTGCCGCCGCGCAGCGGCAATTACACCGCCGAAGCGATCCGCGACCCCGGGAACGTCCCGCACTTCCCCGACGGCCCCCGGCAGGACCTGAGGCCGGTGGAGATCACCCAGCCGCAAGGCACCAGCTTCACCGTCGACGGGCACGAGGTGAGCTGGCAGAAATGGCGGTTCCAGGTCGGCTTCACCCCTCGCGAAGGGCTGGTCCTGCACCTGGTGCGCTACCAGGATCACGGAACGCTCCGGCCGCTGATCTACCGCGCCTCGCTCGCGGAAATGGTCATCCCCTACGGCGACCCGAGCCCGGCTCAGTACCGCAAGAACGTCTTCGACATGGGCGAGTACGGCATCGGGGTGCTCGCCAACAGCCTGGAGCTTGGCTGCGACTGCCTGGGCGAGATCTACTACTTCGACGCCTGGCTCAACGACAACGACGGCCGCGCGCAGCTGATCAAGAACGCGATCTGCCTGCACGAGGAAGACCACGGCATGTCGTGGAAGCACACCGACTGGCGGACCGGCAAGGCCGAGGTCCGGCGCGCGCGGCGGCTGGTGATCTCGATGATCGCCACCGTCGGGAATTACGAGTACGGCTACTTCTGGTACCTCAACCAGGACGGCACCATCGAGTACGAGGTCAAGCTGACCGGCGTGATCTCCAACGGGGCGCTGCCCGAGGGGCAGAAGCCGGCCCACGGCACCCTGGTCGCCCCCCAGGTCTACGGCCCCAACCACCAGCACATCTTCTGCGTGCGGCTGGACATGATGGTCGACGGCCCGCAGAACACCGTCTACGAGTGCGACTCGGTGGCGCTGCCGCCCGGCCCGGAGAACCCGTACGGCAACGCGTGGGTGGTGCGGCAGACCCCGCTGCGCCGCGAGTCCGAGGCGCAGCGGGTGGCCGACGGCCGCGCGGCCCGGTACTGGAAGATCGCCAACCCCGGCCGGCGGAACGCCACCGGCGAGGCGGTCGCCTACAAGCTGGTGCCCCAGGACAGCGTGCTGCCGTTCTGGCAGCCCGGCACCAGCATCGCGCGGCGGGCCGAGTTCGCCAGCAGGCACCTGTGGGTCACCGCCTACGATCCCGGCCAGCGGTTCCCGGCGGGCGAGTACCCCAACCAGCATCCCGGCGGGGACGGCCTGCCGGCCTGGACCGCAGCCGACCGCCCGCTGGAAAACACCGACCTGGTGCTGTGGCACACGTTCACCGCCCACCACGTGGTCCGCCCGGAGGACTGGCCGGTGATGCCGGTCACCCGCGTAGGGTTCCAGCTCCGGGCGGACGGCTTCTTCGACGGCAACCCAGCTCTCGACGTGCCGCCCCCGGAGCACTGCCACCACCAGGCCTGAGGCGCAAGCATCGCCACCTGCCGGTCACCGGGGGCCACTGGCTCCTGCGCCCCTTCTGACCAGCTGCCGACCGGTAAAGCAGCGGTCGCCACCGCCGGGCCGGTTACCGCCCGGTACGCCGGCCGGGCCGCCAGTGGGGAGCTGTCCTGGGCGGCCCGGGCGCCGGCGTTGGTGCGGCGCCACGTCCCGGCCAGTCGGCGGGATGAGGCACGGGGCGTAACGTTCAAGGTCCTGGAAGGCTTGCGGGCCGGCGACGGCACCCTGGCACGTCGCACCGTCTGCTGCACGCTCGCGCGGCTGGCGCCCCCGGCCGGCTCTGGGGATAGGGACCTTAGGCCTCTGGCCGGCGTCCGCCATGGGGCCGAAGGCTGGAGGTGTCACGAAGGGAGTGGTGGTAACCATGGCAGAAGATCGCGTCGCAGAGCTGGAAAAGCAGATCGGCGAGCTCAAGGCGCAGCAGGCGGATCTGCGCAAGCAGCTGATCAAGACTCAGATCGAGCAATGGCAAGGCCGCATCGACGACCTGGAAGTCCAGATGCACACCGGTGCGATGGAGACCAGCCAGAAGCTCACCGCGAAGATGGATCAGCTCCGCAGCAGGTGGGCTGACACCAGGAAGCAGTGGGAGGCCACGATCTCGACGGCAACCAGCGCGGGGGACACGGTGCGCACCGGACTGGAGAGCGCCTACCGCGAGCTGCACAACTCCCTGCTGGAAGCGAAGAACAAGCTGGCCTCCTCCCGCTCGTAGCAGAGAGCAAAGGCGGGCGCGTAGTGGATCAGCGGGCCACGATCACTGTCGGCGGCGCAGCCAGGCGGTGATGGCGTCCTGCCAGGACTGGAGGTAGGCCGGGTATCTGCCGGCGAATTCGCGGAGCTTGTGGCCGGCGGGGCCGGTGAGTGCGGTCAGCTGATAGGTGACCTCGACCTCGCTGTGCTGCCCCGCGGCGCTGATGGTGATGGTCACGGTGCCGGCGTGGTCGCCGGGGGTCACGCGGGCGTAGGAGATGTGCCTGCCAGGCTGCCGGCTGGTCACGAGCCAGATGGTGTGCTGGCCGTGGGCGCTGGTTTCGAAGACGGTTCCCGGCTCGGTGTCGTCGGGGGCCGGGGCGGGGAAGCGGGGGTGCCATCCGTGCGCCCAGTCCTGTTCGCCGCGCGGGGTGAACAGGCGGAACGCTTCGCCAGGCGGGAGGGCGACCTGGATGCGGCCGGCGAGCCGTTGCGCGCCGGTCATGGCTGCTCCGTCAGCTTGTGCGCGTCGGCGGCGGTCAGGGTCAGGCCGTAGACGGCCTTGAGCTGGTCGATCTTGGTGAGGACGGGCGGCCCGAAGGGCGCCTTGCCCTCGAAGGCGTGCAGGACGATGCCCTCGACGAGATCACCGAGGGACAGGTCCAGGTATTCGGCCAGGCCCTTGAGGACTTTCAGCGTATTGCGCTCGATGCGAAGGCCGGTCTGCACCCGCTCGATTGTTACCATGGTAACAAGATAGCATCCATGAAGCCAGCCGCCAGGAGCGGCGGTAACCACGCTCCTGGTGTGCGGGCTGGCGGCCAGGTCATCGCTCCCGGCGCGGTCCCGGGATTCCCCTGCGGCCACCTTTCAGCGGCGATCTTGCGGCTGCTCGGTCAGCTGCATCCGGCAGGCGCTTGGCGTGTGCCCGGTGGCGGCCCGGATTGTCCTGGTGAGGTGCGCGTGGTCGGAGAATCCGAGATCGTGCGCGAGGCCTGCCAAGTCTTGCTCGCCCTGGCCGAGCCGGTCGAGTGCCCGGCTGACGCGCAGCCGGGTCCGGTACTGGCTCACGGTGCACCCGGTGAGCTGGGTGAACACACGGCTCAGGTGGTGCGGCGAGCAGCCGACCGCGCGGCTCAGGCTGACCAGCCCGAGGCGCGGGTCCGTGGCCAGCACGGCCGTCGCCTGGTCAACAAGCCGCCTGCGCGCCGCGGCTGTGGCCGGGTGAGCAGCCGCGGCGCGATCCGGAAACCGGCGTGCGAGCAAACCGGACGAGAGCCGGACCACGCGCTCGGCCAGGCTGCCGTCTGGGTCGCCACGGCGGGCCAGGCGGACGATGGCTCGCAGCGCGAACTCGGTGGCCGCATCCATGGGCAGCGCCGGGTGGCACAGACCCGGGTCGCCGCCGGTGAGCGCCGCGATCAGCCAGGGTTCGAAGTGGATCGCGGTGCAGACATCTCCGCCGGAGACCGGGTGAGCGAACTCCTCGACCGTGCCCGGCGCGCTCAGGTAGGCCACCGTGCCGTCGACGAAGATCTCCCGGCCGCGGACCCGGCGGATGAACACCCCGCGGCGGGCAGCGACCAGCACGTGACCGCGTTCCACTTCCGGCCCGTCAAAGCTTGCCCGGGCGCCGGAGCAGCGGACCTCGGCAACGCTGAACCCGTCCCCGGCCGCGATCAGCGATCCAACTGGCACGAATCCCTACGCTACGCCACACTGCGGCGGCCGAACCGCGCACAGATCTTCAAGCGCGGCGGCCAGCGCACCGGGCATTATCGGCGCCGTGGACATTGATCAGCACATCGCCGCCCTGGATCGCGACGGCACCTTGCTCGCCGACACGGCGCAGCGCGCCGGCCTGGCCGCCGCCGTCCCGCCCTGCCCGCCATGGCGGGTTCGCGACCTGCTCCGGCACATCCGCTACGTCCACTGGTGGGCGGCCGCCCACGTGCGCGAGGCCCACAGCCAGGTGCTGCCGGGCCCTTCGGAGGCTGCGCTGCTCGCGGCCGGGCCCCCGGATGGCGGGCTGCTGGATGCCTACCGGGCCGGGCACCGCGCCCTGGTCCAAGCGCTGCGGTCCGCTGATCCCGCAACCGCATGTGCCACGTTCCTGCCCGCGCCGTCCCCGCTCGCGTTCTGGGCTCGCCGCCAGGCCCACGAGACTGCGATCCACCGCGCCGACGCCGAGCTGGCGGCAGGCGCGGCGACGCCGTTTGACCCGCAGTTCGCGGCCGATGGAATCGACGAGCTCGTCACCGGTTTCGCGCCGCGGGAGAAGCTCACCGGTCAGGACGACCCGACGCAGACACTGCAGTTGCGGGCCGCCGACACCCAGGACGCCTGGCACGTGGTCATGGGCCCGGGCGGCGTTCAGGCGCACCGCGGCGACGGCCAGGCTGACACCGTGATCTCAGGCCCCGCAGCCGGCCTGTACCTGCTGCTATGGAACCGGCAAGACGCGGCAACCGCCGGCGTCAGCGTATCCGGGAACGCTGACGTGCTGCGGCTCTGGCGTGACTGTGTGCAGGTCCGGTGGTCATAAAACCTTCCGGTTGAGCGCGGCCGGGGCCGCGGCTGCACGACCAGCACGCCGTCGCGTATCGTCGCGGGATGGCGCGGTACCACATCCAGCAGATCGCCCTGGACGGCAACCGCCTGGACCCGATGATCGAGTTCTGGACCGCCGCGCTCGGCTACGAACTTCACCACCGCGAGGAGGGCTACGCCGTCCTGCGGGATCCCGATGGCGCCGAGCCGCATATCTTCCTGCAGAAAGTGCCCGAGCCCAAGAGGGGCAAGAACCGGGCGCACATCGACGTGGAAGTGCCGGACGAACGGGAAGCCGTGGACCGGCTGACCGGGCTGGGCGCCCGCATCCTGTGGCGCGAGGATTACCGGACGCACGGCTGGACCGTGCTCGCCGATCCCGAGGGCAACGAGTTCTGCGTCGGCCGCTTCGGCTGAGGTGCCCGAGTCACTGCGTGTGTGGCCTGCAGGCCGGTAACCCATACCGGTGAACGTGCCGCGTCGCGGCAAGCTCGGAAGACGCCGCAAGCTCGGAAGACCGGAGGGGGCGGCACCCGGCCGCCCCCTCCCTCCGCCGGCCGGTCACGGCCGGCGGAGTTCTGGCTATCCGGCGAAGCGGGCCAGGGCCGGGACGAACGCGGCAGCGTCCACGGTGCCCCACCCGGTCGCATCGTTGTAGTAGCCGTTGGCGTAGAAGCCAGGGACGGTCACGAGGTCGGAGCTCGAGGCGCAGGCATCGTTGCTCTCGACGTCAGCGGCGATGCAGAACGTGAAGGTGTTGGTGCCCTGGGAGATCGGCACGATGCCGTCGGGCACTCTGCTCTCGGCCATGGCGTACAGGGCCGGGTTCAGGTAGCCGAGGCTGTGCCCCGCCACCTGGTCGGCCAGGGCCACGATGCCGGAGAAGAGCGGGGAGGCTTCACTGGTCCCGCCCACGATCCCCCAGCCGGCGACCGATGGGTCGGTGGTGTCGTAGAAGTCGACCGCCCCGTTGACCGCGGCGCTCATCGCGATGTCCGGCGTGCCCCGGCTGTCGCCGACGATGCCTGCCACCCCGTCCTGGAACGCCGGGCGCGGGAAGACCGTGGAGTGGCCTCCGCCACCCGCCCCCCAGGTGTAGACGGGCCCTGTAATTCCGACCGTGGAGCTGAGGTCGTCCCAGACGCTGTCAGGAGCGGTCCGGTAGCCCTCGGCGTTGAGGGTCAGCTTGGTGCCGCCCACCGCCGTGACCAGCGGGTCCGACGCGGGCCAGTCGATCGACCTGGTCGAGTAGCAGCAGATGTCGTCGTTCGGGTCCGCGCAGCCCGAGCTCGGGGAGCAGTAGTAGTCGGTCGAGCCCTGGTCACCGCTCGCCGCCAGCACGGTCACCCCATGCTGCGCCGCGTTCTCGTACGCGGAGCGCAGCGAGTAGATCTGGCTCGGGCTGGTGAAGGTCTGCTCGGTGGCACCGAAGCTCTGGGAGATCACGTCACCGAGATGGTGGTCGATGACGTAGTTCTCAGCCGCCACGATCTGCGGGAACCCGTAGATGCCCTCGGTCTCGCTCATCGGGGTCTCGACCAGAAGGATGTTGGCCTCCGGCGCCATCACGTGCGACCACTCGACGTCGAGGCTCGTCTCGTCGGTCCAGCCGTAGTAGTCCGAGC
>JASHPR010000187.1 GCA_030038015.1 Streptosporangiaceae bacterium | reverse complement strand
CGGCGAGCCCGCCCGCGGCGCGGGGCCGGCGGACGCGGCAGGGCGCCGGCGTCATCGCGCTCGCGGGCGTAGGCGACGAGCAGCTCCCTGAGCCGCTCCCTGCCCCGGTGCAGGCGGGACATGACCGTGCCGACGGGGGTTCCCATGATCTCGGCGATCTCCTTGTACGGGTAGCCCTCGATGTCGGCCAGGTAGATCGTGGTGCTGAAGCCTTCAGGCAGGTCGCGCAGCGCCCGGAGGACCTCGGAGTCGGCCAGCCGCTCCATCGCCTCCTCCTCCGCCGACCGGGCCGCCTGAGAGGCCAGCAGGATCTCGGGAACCTGCATCTCGCCGAATTCGCTGAACAGCGACTGGGCCGGCTCGCGCCGCAGCTTCCTGCGGTTGTTGATGAACGTGTTGGCCAGGATGCGGTAGAGCCAGGCGTTCAGGTTCGTGCCCGGCTGGAACTGGTGGAACGCCATGTACGCCCTGGCGAAGGTCTCCTGGAGGAGATCTTCCGCATCGCTTGGGTTGCGTGTCATGCGCAGCGCCGTGGGGTAGAGCTTCCGCATGTAGGGGACCACGTCCTGCTCGAAATCCAGTTGTTCGTCCGTGACCTGACTGGCCAGCGTCATCTGCTCGGCCTCCTTGCTGGTTGCCCCCGATGGACAGACCATGTGCCGGCTCGACGCATCACTGCTCTTCGACTGGGGCTATCACCTCACGCGCCTTGTCAATCACGGGAACGCGATTCGCAACCCAGCTCGGGGGGGATAGCTGGGGCGGGCGGGGTGGGGAGATCGGCCGAGGCAGCCATGCTGGACGTCAGCCAGCTGGGATCACCGAATCGGTGGCTGCTAACACTCTCATGGCTTTTCCCCCTCGCGGGTCGAGTGGATTACGCCCGGCGATTACGGGCTGTAATGAGTTCAGGAGTTAAACAAGCATTCGCCAACCCTGTCAAGCGGATCGGCGAAGAAGGTACGGCCAGTCTATGCGAACGATTTCTGCGCACACACGCGCAGCTCAAAGTGGCAGTTGCCATGGTTCGCGACGATCGCGGCGATCGAGAGGGTCGGGCGTATCGAGGTACTTGCACCCGAATTAACCCCCTGCCGGCAGAGCGTTTGCGGCGTGCGAATCAGCTAATGAAGGGCGAGGGCCACATGTCTTCCTTAAGACGTCAATAGGGCCATCAGTCAAATACCGGAGTGCGGCATTTCACATTTCTCCGGGCGTCGTCAGCCCGTGGCGTGCAGCCAGCGCACCGGGGCGCCGTCGGCCGCGTGCCGGAACGGCTCGAGCTCGTCGTCCCAGGGCTGGCCGAGCAGCAGCGCGATTTCTTCCTCCAGCGAGCCGCCGAGCGCGGGGTGCCGGGGGACGCGCAGTTCCAGCAGGGCGTCCCCCCCGTTCGCGGCCGGCGGGCCGTCATCCAGGGACCGCGACGGGACGCCGGCCGCTGCCAGCGCCATGGCGGCGCGCAGCCTGCCCTCGGGGACGAGGATGTCGCCGTTCGCCGACGTGACCGCGGAGAACGTGCCGAGGGACGGGGTATGGCTGTAGCGGATCGCGTCGCAGCCAGGGCTCGCTTCCTCGGTCACCTCGAACCGCAGCCGGTTCCACGCCGCGAGGGCCGAGGTGATGGCCGCCGCCGTGCCTGGCCGGCCCTGCCAGTCCAGCTCGGCCCGGAGCGTCCCCGGGGAGGCGGGCTGGTCGACCCAGGACAGCCTGATGGGCACGCCGGTAACCCCGGCCACTGCCCACTCGATGTGCGGGCACAGTGCCGGGGGCGCGGAGTGGACTTGCAGCACACCATGAACGGACACCAGACCTCCCTGCCAGACGGACGAGGCGCGTCTTCCCCTACGGCCTCTCCCGCCGGCGCAGGCGTCGGTGTCCTGGACCACCACTCGGCTTCTCCATTGTGCCTTAGGCCGGCCGCCGGCACCAGCACTCCCCGCCGCCAGGCACCGCGTGTGCGCGCCGCGGCCCGGTGGCAGCATGATGTGATAAGTGAGTGATCCCGGCAGAAGGGACAGCCGATCGCCACGCAGGCCGCCAATACCGCAGGGCTGCTGTTCACCGCTGAGATGTACGGCGTCCAGCTCGACCACCTCGCCGCGGTGCTCGGCGTGAGTGAGGCACGCGCGCGCGGCGCCGCCGCCCGGTGGCGCGGCCAGGGCTATGCGGAATCGGCGCGTCTCGGCCCCGGCGGGCCATGGACCTGGCTGACCAGGGCCGGGCTGGCCGCGTGCGGGCTGCCGTACGCTCCGGCGCCGCCAGCGTTAGGCAGGCTGGCGCACATCCGGGCGGTGACCGCGATCCGGCTGGCGCTCGAGTCGGCGCGCGGGTACGCGGAGGGCGGCGGCTACTGGCGCGGCGAGCGGCGGCTGCGAGCCAGGATGGGCGGCCGCGTCGGGTTACGGCAGCACATCCCGGACGGTGAGGTCCACTGGCCGGACGGCGCGGCGGTGCCGTGGGCGGGCGAGTGCTGGGCCATCGAGGCGGAGCTGACCCCGAAGACCACCAGCCGGACCGTGGCCATCATGCGGGAGCTGCTGGCCAGGACCGGTGACTACGGCTGCCCCGCGGCCGAGGCCACCGGCGGCGGGCAGCCCCGGCACGCGCGGGTGATCTACGTCTGCTCCACGGCGGCCAGGCCGACGGTGACGAGGGCGCGGGCAGCGCTCGGCAGCGCGGGAGCCCGGGTCGAGATCCGGCTGCTGCCGCCGGGCGCGGCGCTGCCCGCGCCCGCCAGGCCCGGCGCGGCATCCCGCCG
>JASHPR010000186.1 GCA_030038015.1 Streptosporangiaceae bacterium | reverse complement strand
CCCGGCTGGCTGCTCGGCCAGGTCTGACGCTGTGTCCGTGTGCCCGCCCGGCGGGCGGGTCCGCGTCGTCGCCGCCCCCGGGTCGGGTGATGACACGATCGCCGGGCTCGCCGCCGGCCTGCCCGGCCGGCGCCTGGTCGTCACCGCCGACCGCCAGCTGCGGGACCGCTGCGTGGCTGCCGGGGCGGCGGTGACCGGCCCCGGCTGGCTGCTCGGCCAGGTCTGACGCTGTGTCCGTGTCTCCGCCCGGCTTCCCCCTCGGTGCCGCCGTGACCATGCCGGATCTGGAAGGCGACCTGCACCCGCTGCTGCGGCGGCTGCGCGCCCGTGAGCCCGTGTCGTGGCTGCCCGTGCTCGGCGGCTGGCTGGTCACCAGCAGGGAGCTGGCACTGCGGGTGCTGCGCGACGCCACGACGTTCACCGTGGACGACCCCAGGTTCTCGACGGCCCGGGTGATCGGGCCGAGCATGCTGTCCCTGGATGGCGCCGAGCACAAACGCCACCGCGACCCGTTCGCCGAGGCGTTCCGCCTGGCTGAGGTGGAGGCCAGGCTGCCTGGCTTCGTCGGGGCCGGGGCTGAGGCGCTGGTGTCCGGGTTCGCCGCCGCTGGCCGCGCCGAGCTGCGCCGCGGCCTGGCCGGGCCGCTGGCGGTGGCGGTCGTGGCGGAGGTGCTCGGCCTAGGCCAGACGGACCCGAAGCTGCTCCTGTCCTGGTACGACGACATCGTCGGCGCGGTCTCGGCCATGGCCGGGCAGTCGGGGGAGAGCGGGCGCACCGAGCCTGCTGTCCCTGCCCCTGCTCCCGCCGGTGGCCCTGCCTCTCCCCCTGCCCCTGCCCGTGCCCCTGCCTCTCCCCCTGCCCCTGCCTCTCCCTCTTCCCCTGCCGCGGCGCGCGCCTTCGGGATGCTCAGCGAGAGCCTCCGGGAGGCGATCACGCCCGGGCACGGGGACTCGCTGCTCGCGGCGGCCGCCCGCGGCAGCCGTCTGAGCGCGGGGCCGGGCGGCGGGCTGAACATAAGCGAGGTTGTGTCGAACGCGGCGGTGCTCGCGTTTGGCGGCATCGAGACCACCGAGGGGATGATCTGCAACGCCGCCTGGCACCTGCTCAGCCATCCGGGCCAGCTTCGCGCGGTGATCGCCGACCCGGGCCTGGTGGCGAACGCCGTGGAGGAATCGCTGCGGCTCGAGCCAGCCGCCGCGGTCGTGGACCGCTACGCCACCGCCGGCGTCTCGCTCGGCGGGGCGCAGATCCGGCGCGGGGACCTGGTCACGGTCTCCCTGGCCGGGGCAGGGAGAGATCCTGCGTTCTTCCCTTACCCGGATCGGTTCGACGTGCACCGCGCGAACGCCAGGCAGCACCTCGCGTTCGCGCATGGCCCGCATTTCTGCCTCGGCGCGCACCTGGCCCGGCTGGAGGCGCAGGCAGCGGTGCGGGCGCTGCTGCGGCTGCCCGGGCTGCGGCTGGATCCGGCGCGCCGTCATGCGCCGCGGGGAGTCGTGTTCCGCAAGCCGGCCGCCCTGCACGTGCTATGGGACGTGCCCGGCGGAGCCGGCCCGGCGGCGCCGCGGGACTGACCCGCGGCGTCCCGCGGGCGGCGACACGCTGATCGAAAAAAATAGCGAAAAATTCAGAAGCGTATTAGAATGGTCGAAGTTAGCAGCGATTGCACGGCCGGGCGGTGCCCTGGATGTGTGCGCCGCCCGGGATGTGGGCGCCGCCCGGCCTGGGACCTGGCCAGCTGATCGCGGGAGAGGAGGCCGGATGACCGCAGAGCCTGGCGACCCCGGTCGCGGGGAAGAACTCTCCGCTTCTGGGTCGGCTGACGTGCCCGCAGAGGACCTGGCCGCGCTGCTGAGGGCTCCGGGGATGCTGACGGCCGCGCAGGTGGCCGAGCTCACGCGGCTGGACGATGACCTGCTCGGCCTGGACGGTGACCCGCTCGGCCTGGGCGGTGACCCGCTCGGCCCGGGCGACGGCCCCGATGCTGCTCTGCCGCAGAAAGGGCTTCCTGGCCGCCCGGGCGACTGCCTGGATGCCTGGCTGGCTGCTGAGTCAGCGACGTGGCTGGAGGAACCGGGGCCGGAGCGCCCCCCAGGCGAGCGGCATGAGCAGGCGGGTCCGGCGCTGGGCACGGCTGCTGCGGCTGCTGCGCCAGCGGCGCGTGCGCAGCCTGCGGTGGCCGAGGCGTTCGACGCGGGGTTCACGCACCGGGGCGGCGGCCAGGGCCGGGGGTTTGCCGCAGGCGGTGACCTTGACCGCATGGAGCCGGGCGGCCGGCTTGCCACGGCTGCCGACTGGGTCTGGGCAGAGGGTCTGGGCAAGCTGTCCGACGATGAGCTATGCGGGTTCCTCGCCGCGCAGCGGCGCCTTGCCTCGCGGGCCGCGGCAGGGGAGCTGGCTGCTGTCCACGAGCTGTCCGCCCGGCGCGCCGGCCCGGACGGCCGTCCCGGCGAGCACGCGCAAGACGAGCTGGCCGCGCTGCTCGCCCTGACCGGCACAGCCGCCGCGGTGCTGGCCGGGCATGCGGCCGCCATGGCGCGCCTGCCGGGCGTTGCCCAGGCCCTGGCGGCCGGGAGGATCGACATGCCGAAGGCCGCCGTGTTCGCCGCCGAGACCGCCTGCCTGGACGACATACCGGCCGCGGCGATCGCGGCTTCCGTGCTGCCGGAGGCGCCCGGGATGACCACCGGGCAGTTGCGGGCGGCGCTGCGCCGGGAGGTGCTGGCCTACGACCCGCAGGCCGCCATCAAGCGGCGCCGGGAGGCCGAGAAGGACGCCAGGGTCGAGACCTGGGCTGAGGGCGCGGGCACCGCCGCGATCGCGGGCCGGGACCTTGCCCCCGCCGACGTGATCAGAGCCCTCAAGAACCTCGACGCCGACGCGCGCTGGCTCGAGCAGCACGGCGTGCCAGGCACCCACGACCAGCTGCGCGCCCGCGCGATGATCGCCAGGCTGAGCGGCCAGCCGCTACCTTCGCTCCTGCCGGCCGGGGGCGGCGGCCCGCTCCTGTTCAGCGCGCCGGCTCAGCCCGCCGGGCTGACCGGGTCGGTGAACCTGACCATGCCCGCGTCCACGTGGCTGAGCCTGTCGGACATGCCGGGGGAGGTCGGGGGCAACGGCGCCGCCGACGCGGACACCTGCCGGGACCTGGCGGCCGCGCTCGCCGCCCATCGTGGCGCACGGTGGTGCCTGACGCTCACCGGCCCCGACGGCAGGGCTGTCGCCCACGGGTGTGCCCGCGCCGGGCCCGGCCCGCCCGGGACCGGCGATCCCGCTGCCTGGCTGGCGGGCATCACGGTTGTCCCGATCGAGGCCGGGACCTGCTCGCACCGGCGGGAGTCGGCCGCCTACCGGCCGCCCGGGGCGCTGCGCCACCTGATCAAGATCCGCAGCCGGCGGTGCGGCTTCCCGGGCTGCCGCAGGCCCGCGAGCCGATGTGACGACGACCACACGATCCCGCACCACAAAGGCGGGAAGACCTGCGAGTGCAACCTGCACCCGCTGTGCCGCCGCCACCACCGGGCGAAGCAGGCACCGGGGTGGCGCGTCAGCCAGCCGGAGCCAGGGGTGCTGACCTGGCGCCTGCCCAGCGGCCGCCGGTTCACCGCCGTTCCCGACCCCTACCCGGCGTAACCCAGCCGCCAGGCCTGGCCAGGGGCGGCTACGCCACCTGGATCGACCGCTTGGCCAGCCCGAGCCAGTAGCCGGTGATCGTGGTCACCGGGGCCGGGGCACCGTCCGCCGCGCCCAGCGTCACGAACAGCGGAGCGAAGTGCTCGGTCGTCGGGTGCGCGTACCGGGCGGCGGGTGCGCTGCGGAAGTTCACCAGCGCGTCGATGTCCCCGGAATCCAGCGCCTCGGCGGCCCAGTGATCGAACTCGGCCGACCAGCCTGGCGGCGGCGCGTCGAAGCGGAAGTCCCGCAGGAACGGCAGCCCGTGGGTGAGGAAGCCGCTGCCGGTGATCAGGACGCCCTCGTCCCGCAGCGGGCGCAGCGCCTGGCCGATCCGCATCAGGCGCCCGGGCTCGAGGCTGGGCATCGAGATCTGCAGCACGGGGATGCCGGCGTCGGGGTACATGACGGTCAGCGGCACGTAGGCGCCGTGGTCGAGGCCGCGGCCGGGCAGGTCGGTGACCGGTTCCTTCCCTGCCAGCAGCCCGCGGACCTGCGCGGCAAGCTCGGGAGCCCCCGGGGCGGGGTACCTGGCCCGGTAATAGCGCTCGGGGAACCCCCCGAAGTCATACACCAGCGGCACCCCGTCGTCGGTCGCGCCGATCGTCAGCGGCGCGGCTTCCCAGTGCGCCGACACCATCAGCACGGCCCTGGGGCGCGGCATGGCTGTGGCCCACGCGCTGAGCTGCACCACCCACAGGGGGTCGTCGACGAGGGGCGGAGCGCCGTGGCCGAGGTAGATCGCCGGCATCCGCCCTGGCAGCACGGCCGCTGCGGCGCGCGCGGCCACCTGGCTGGCAGCGTCCGGGGTCACCGGCTCGTGCTCGGGTTCCTCCGCGCGAAGCTCCTCGTCCATGTCTCCTCCACCCGCAACCTGTGTGGTACCCACGGTCTATGGTGCCGACGTCCTCGATCCCGGCGGTGGCCGGGCGCGCGATGCGGGTGGTCGTGCTGGCCGACACGCACGCGCCCCGGCGGTGGACGTCCTGCCCGCCCGCGGTGGCCGCGCAGCTGCGCCGGGCCGACGTGATCCTGCACGCGGGTGACGTGTGCACCGCCGCGCTGCTCGATGAGCTGGCTGGTTACGCTCCGGTCCTGGCCGTGGCCGGCAACAACGACGGCCCGGACGTGGCGGCCTGGGGCGCGCCACCGACGCTGCAGGCCGACCTCGGGGGCCTGCGGGTCGCGATGATCCACGACAGCGGGGCGGCGCAGGGCCGGCTGCGGCGCATGCGGCGGCGGTTCCCGGATGCGGATCTCGTCGTGTTCGGGCACTCGCACATCCCGCTGGATGCCGGGGACGGCGGGTTCCGGATCTTCAACCCCGGATCGCCCACCGACCGGCGGCGCCAGCCCCAGGGAACGGTCGGCGTGCTGAGCGTCGAGGGCGGCAGGCTCGCGGCCGCCGGCATCATCGCAGTGACCTGACCTGGGTCAGCCGCCGGGAGCCAGCCAGAGCACCCCCAGCGGCGGCAGGGTGAGCGACGCCGACGCGGGCTGGCCGTGCCGCGGCTCATTCACCGCCTGGACCGCCCCGAGGTTGCCCACGCCGCTGCCCCCGTAATCCGCCGCGTCGGTGTTGATCACCTCGCGCCACGTGCCGGCGGCGGGCAGGCCTACCCGGTAGTCATAGTGAGGTGCGCCGGAGAAGTTCACCACGCAGGCGACGAGCCCAACGCGCGTTCCCTCCGCCCCGGCCGGGCCGGCGAACCGCAGGAACGACAGCACGTTGCCGCCCACGTCGCTCGCGTCAATCCAGCGGAATCCGTCCGGTCTGAAGTCCTGCCGCCACAGGGCCGGGCTCTCGGCATAGACCCGGTTCAGGTCCCTGACCAGCCGCTGGACTCCGGCGTGCGGCCCGGTCCCATCGCCCAGGGCCTGCCAGTCGAGGCCGACCTGCTCGGACCACTCGCTCTCCTGGCCGAACTCAGACCCCATGAACAGCAGCTTCTTGCCGGGGTGCGCCCACTGGTAGGCGAGCAATGCCCGCAGCCCGGCGAACTGCTTCCACTGGTCACCCGGCATCTTGCGCAGCAGGGATCCCTTGCCGTGCACCACCTCGTCATGCGACAGCGGGAGCACGAAGTTCTCGCTGAACGCGTACACCATCGAGAACGTGATCTCGTTCTGGTGGTAATGCCGGAACACCGGGTCCCTGGACAAGTACGACAGCGTGTCGTGCATCCAGCCCAGGTTCCACTTCAGGCCGAACCCTAGCCCGCCGAGGTGCACCGGCCTCGTCACCCCGGCCCAGGCCGTCGACTCCTCGGCGACCATCATGATGCCCGGCGCCCGCTTGTAGCAGGTGGCGTTTGCTTCCCGCAGGAACGAGACGGCGTCCAGGTTCTCCCTGCCGCCGAGGGTGTTCGGCTCCCACTCCCCCGCCGTGCGCGAGTAGTCCAGGTAGAGCATGGACGCGACGGCGTCGACGCGCAGCCCGTCGGCGTGGAAGTCCTCCAGCCAGTAGATCGCATTGGCCACCAGGAAGTTGCGGACCTCTGGCCTGCCGTAGTCGAAGATGAGCGTGCCCCAGTCCGGGTGGATGCCCCGCCGCGGGTCGGCGTGCTCGTACAGCGGGGTGCCGTCGAACCAGGCCAGGGCCCACTCGTCGCGCGGGAAGTGCGCGGGCACCCAGTCGAGGATGACGCCGATGCCGGCCTGGTGCAGCCGGTCCACCAGGTAGCGGAACTCATCGGGCGTGCCGAACCTGGCCGACGGCGCGTAATAGGAGGTCACCTGGTAGCCCCAGGACCCGCCGAACGGGTGCTCGGCCACGGGCAGGAACTCCACATGGGTGAACCCGAGGTCTGTGACGTAGGCCGCGAGCTGGTCGGCAAGCTCGGTGTAGGACAGCCCAGGCCGCCACGAGCCGATGTGGACCTCGTACACGCTCATCGGCTGGCCCAGCGGGTCGCGCACGGCGCGGCCGGCCATCCATGCCTGATCGCCCCACTCGTACCGGGAGTCGTACACCACGGATGCGGTGGCCGGGGGCCGCTCGGCGAGCGCGGCCATCGGATCGGCCTTGCTGTGCCAGGTTCCGTCCGGCCCGCAGATCTCGTACTTGTACCGCGTCCCGGCGTCCACGCCTGGCACGAAGAGCTCCCAGACGCCCGACCCGCCCAGCGAGCGCATCGGGTGCGCGCGGCCGTCCCAGTGGTTGAATTCGCCGATCACCCGCACGCCGCGGGCGTTCGGCGCCCAGACGGCGAACGCCGTGCCGCCACCCTTCTCGCTCACGTGGGCGCCCAGCACCTGCCACAGCTGCTCGTGTCTGCCCTCGGAGATCAGGTGCAGGTCGAGCTCGCCGAGCGTCGGCAGGTGGCGGTAGGGGTCGTCGGTGACGGTCTCCGGCATGGTCGCGGTCCCGTCCGTCCCCGGCACCGGGTAGGCGACGGCGAGGCGGTAGTCCGGCAGGCGGCTGACCGGCAGCGTGACGGCGAAGACGCCCTGGTGCACGTGCTCCATGGGGTGCCGGCTTCCGTCCGGGAGCACGGCCACGACCGAGGATGCCAGCGGGCGCAGCGCGGCCACCACCGTGCCGGACGGTCCGGGGTGCGCGCCCAGGACCGAGTGCGGGTCATGGTGTGTCCCCGCCACGATCCGCTCGATCTGGTCCCGGCTGATCTGCTCGGCGGGGGCAGCCCGCCGGCTGGTTCCGTCCGGCATCAGGCCGCCGCAATCGAGTCGAGCGGGATCGGCAGCCAGGATGGCCGGTGCCTGGCCTCGTACACCACCTCGTAAACCGCCTTGTCCAGCATCAGGGCGCGCAGCAGCGTGCCGTGGGCCTGCGGATCCGTTCCCCCGGCCTCGGCGTAGCCCTTGCAGAACGCCGCCTGGCTGCGCTCGACCCACTCGGCGGCGATGTCACGGAGCCTCTCGCTGTCCGGGCGGTCAAGCAGCTGATGCCGGGCAGCGTAATCGAACGAGCGGAGCATGCCGGCCACATCCCTCAGGGCGACACCGGGTGCCCGCCGCTCGCTGAGCGGCACCGCGGGCTCCCCCTCGAAATCGAGGACCACCCAGCCGGTCGCCGTGCGCAGCACCTGGCCGAGGTGGTAGTCACCGTGCACCCGCTGCACCGGCACCGGGCCGCCCATCGCCGCCAGGTCGGCGAAGGAGCCGCGGATCCTGTCCATGTGCGGGCGCAGCTCGGGCACCTCGGAGCAGGCGGCGTCCAGCCTTCGGGTCATCTGGTCGGCCAGGACGGCCAGGGTCCCCGGGGGGAGCACGGTGACGCCGAACGCCGCGGCCATGTCGGCGTGCACCTCGGCGGTGGCAATGCCAAGCCGGAACGCTTCGCCGGCGAAGTCGCCCCCCGCCTGGTCGGGCCGGATCGTCCCCTGCGCGCCCACGCCGTCCCCGAAATAGAGATCGCGCAGGCTGGTGACGGCGAGCGACCAGCCGTCGCTCGCCGCGGGCAGGTACCTGGACAGGATGGCCAGCAGCACCGGGCCGCCGTCGGTGCTGGTCTCGATCCAGCCGAACGGCTCGGCCACGTGCTGCGAGCCGCGCCTGGCCAGCGCCCTGGTCACCTCGAGGTCGGGGTTCTGGCCGGGGAAGAGCCTGCGCACCACCTTGAGGATGGCCGATTCCCCGAAGATCAGGCTGCTGTTGCTCTGCTCGCCGGCCAGCATCAGGCTGTCCTGGCTGGTGTCGATCACCGCGCCGGCCTCCCGGCCGAAATGCAGCCGGCCGATGGTCGCCTGGTCCGCCATGCCCTGCAGCAGGATCCTGGTCAGCTCGGGATCGTGCAGCGCCTCGTACGCGGTCCTGCCCGCCCCGGCCGGCCCCATGACCGCATGCCGCAGCCGGTCGGGCACGTGCGAGCGGATGCCGGCCAGGACCTGGTACCTGGCGTTTTCGCCGCCCGAGGGCACGCTGATGATCAGATGCCGCAGCTCCGGGTCGCCAGCGGCGAGCGTGACACATGAGGTAATTGAGAGATCACGCGCTGTCACGGCGTTGCCCGAGTACCAGCGCTGGGCTGGCAGCCACGCCGCTAGCGTGTCCTCAAATGTCATGACTCCTGGTCTACCCCCGTGCTCGCTGCTCATCCCGCAACCGGCGGACTAGCGCGTTACGGTCCAGATCAGTCAATCAGATGGGATCCGCGGCGAGGTCAGCTACGGGGGGGTCACTTTGATCTTCAGCCGGGCCTGCCCGCCAGGCCGGCGCTGCGGCCGCGCCGGTGAGGGAAGGCTACCGCTGGGGCCGCTGCCGCTGGGGGGCCGACGGCAGCTGGAACCAGTAGAAGCCGTGCCCGGGCAGGGTCAGCAGGTAGCTGAGCTCGCCGATCGAGGGGAAGACCACGCCGCCCATGCACTCGACCGGGGAGATGCCCCTGAACCTGCGCAGGTCCAGCTCGACCGGCTGCGGGAACCTGGACAGGTTGTTGACGCACAGGATCGTGTCCGTCTCATCGGGACCCCTGTCGGGCCCGTCGCCAGGGCGGCGCTGGTACTCCCGGACGAACGCCAGCACGCTCGGGTTGGAGGAGTTCAGTTCCTCGTAGCCGCCGCGCCCGAAGACCCGGTGCCGCTTCCTGATCTCGATCATGCGCCTGGTCCAGTGCAGCAGCGAGCTGCTGCTGCGTTCCTGCGCCTCGACGTTCAGGGCCTGGTACCCGTAGATCGGGTCCATGATCAGCGGCAGGTAGAGCCGGGCGGGATCGCAGCCGGAGAACCCGGCGTTCCGGTCCGGCGTCCACTGCATGGGCGTGCGCACCCCGTCGCGGTCGCCGAGCCAGATGTTGTCGCCCATGCCAATCTCGTCGCCGTAGTAGAGCACCGGCGAGCCCGGCAGCGACAGCAACAGCGCGGTGAACAGCTCGAGCTGGTTACGGTCGTTGTCCAGCAGCGGCGCCAGCCGCCGCCTGATGCCGATGTTGGCCTTCATCCGCGGGTCCCTGGCGTATTCCGCGTACATGTAGTCGCGCTCGTCGTCGGCGACCATCTCCAGCGTCAGCTCGTCGTGATTGCGCAGGAAGATGCCCCACTGGCAGCCGGAAGGGATCAGCGGGGTCTGGGCCAGGATCTCCGAGATCGGGTAGCGCTGCTCCCGGCGCACGGCCATGAAGATGCGGGGCATCAGCGGGAAGTGGAAGGCCATGTGGCATTCGTCACCGCCGGTCTCGGGGTCGCCGAAGTACTCGACCACATCGGCGGGCCACTGGTTGGCCTCGGCGAGCAGCACCCGGTCCGGGTAGAGCCGGTCCACCTCGGCGCGGATCCGCTTGAGGTACTCGTGCGTCTCCTTGAGGTTCTCGCAGTTCGTGCCCTCCCGCTCGTACAGGTAGGGCACGGCGTCAAGCCGGAACCCGTCGATCCCGAGGTCCAGCCAGAACCGCAGCACCTCGAGCATCGCGTCCTGGACCTTCGGGTTCTCGTAGTTCAGGTCGGGCTGGTGCGAGAAGAACCTGTGCCAGTAGTACTGCCCGCGAACCTGGTCGAACGTCCAGTTGGACTGCTCGGTGTCGACGAAAATGACCCGGGCCTCGCCGTAGCGGTCATCGGTGTCCGACCAGACGTAAAAGTCGCCGAAAGGGCCGTCGGGGTCCGTCCTGGACGCCTGGAACCAGGGATGCTGATCGCTGGTGTGGTTCATCACGAGGTCGGCAATCACGCGGATGCCGCGTTCGTGTGCCTGCTCGACCAGTTCGACGAAATCCCCGATAGTGCCGAACTCGGGGAGTATTGACATGAAATCCGAGATGTCATACCCGCCATCGCGGAGGGGTGAATCGTAAATGGGCAGCAGCCAGATACAGTCAATGCCCAGCCATTGCAGGTAATCAAGCCTTGATGTCAGCCCGCGGATGTCGCCTGTCCCGTCGCCATTCGAATCGTGAAAACCGCGGACGAGGACCTCGTAAAAGACCGCGTGCTGGTACCAGCGCGGGTCGCGGGGCGTTGCGAACGAGAACGAGTCCGGCACCGGCTCGCTGGGCGCGGCGGCGGAGCCAGGCTTGAAGGTTGGCAGCGGCTGGCCGATCGTCCCCATGGACGCTGGCCAAGGCTGTGTCCCCACTACTGTCTCCCCGCTATATCCAGGGTCCAAGACGCGCTCAGGCTATGGGTCTGTTGTGCTGCTGTTCGTTACATGTCTGCAAATCGTTACGTGCCCTGCCCGCTCAGCCGGCCGACCCGCCTGTTTTGACGGTGAAGATGTGCGCAGGAACCGCCGCTGGATCAAGCCTGACATAATTAGCCTGACCCCACAGGTGCTCCTGGCCGGAAAGTTCGTCCTTCACCACGAAGTCCTCGCCATAGCCCATGCCGAGCGCGGGCAGGTCGAGCCAGACGGTTGCCTCCCGCGGGTGGTGCGGGTCGGTATTGACCACGACCAGAACCGTGTCGCGCTCGCCCTCCCCGTCATCCGCCGCGATGCTCTTCGAGAAGCAGAGTATCTCGGGCTGGTCGCTGTGGTGAAAACGCAGGTTCCGCAGCCTGTGCAGGGCAGGATGTGACTTACGGATCATGTTGAGGCGGCTGATGAAGGGGGAGATATCCGCCTGCGGCGGGGGGACGTGTTGCGCGTGCTCCCAGTCCCTCGGCCGGTACTGGTATTTCTCCGAGTCCAGGTACTCCTCGCTGCCCGGGACCAGCGGCGCGTTCTCGCACAGCTCGTAGCCGGAATAGACGCCCCAGGCCGGGGACAGCATCGCGGCCAGCACGGCCCGGACCCGGAACGCCGGGGGGCCGCCGTGCTGCAGGTACTCGGTGAGGATGTCCGGCGTGTTGACGAAGAAGTTCGGCCGCATGTAGGCCGCCGCCGGCCCGGACAGCTCGCGGGCGTACTCGGTCAGTTCCGCGGCGGAGTTGCGCCAGGTGAAGTACGTGTACGACTGGTGGAAGCCGATCATGGCGAGGGTGTGCATCATCGCGGGCCTGGTGAAGGCCTCGGCGAGGAAGATCACGTCAGGGTCGGTGCCGGCGATCTCGGCCAGCAGCCGCTGCCAGAACGGCAGCG
The DNA here is from genome assembly GCA_030038015.1 of Streptosporangiaceae bacterium. Classification (GTDB taxonomy): domain Bacteria; phylum Actinomycetota; class Actinomycetes; order Streptosporangiales; family Streptosporangiaceae; genus JASHPR01. Next base: position 7,909 of record JASHPR010000186.1, on the reverse strand, counting down.
GCTTGGTGTGCGGGTTGTCCACGCGGAAGATCCGGATCCCGTGGGACATCCAGTGCCGGACGATGCGGAGCACCTCGGCGTAGATCCCCTCGGGGTCGTCGTCGAAGTTGACCGGGTAGATGTCCTGGTACTTCTTTGGCGGGTTCTCCGCGTAGGCGATCGTGCCGTCGGCCCTCCGGGTGAACCACTCCGGGTGTTCGGTGACCCAGGGGTGGTCCGGCGACGTCTGCAGCGCCAGGTCTATCGCCACCTCAAGGCCGAGCGCGGCGGCGTGGCTGACGAACGCGTCGAAGTCGGCCATCGTGCCCAGGTCGGGATGGATGGCGTCGTGGCCCCCGTCCGGTGACCCGATCGCCCACGGCGAGCCGGGGTCACCGTGACCGGCGATCAGGGAGTTGTTGGGCCCCTTCCTGGCCGTGGTCCCGATCGGGTGAACCGGCGGGATGTAGACGACGTCGAAGCCCATCCTGGCGATCGCGTCCAGCCGGCGCGCAGCGGCCCGCAGCGTGCCCGGCCTGGGGTGCTGCCCGGGCGGCACGTCCACCACGGCCCCCTCCGACCGGGGGAAGAACTCATACCAGGAGCCGTAGAGCGCGCGCTCCCGGTGCACGGCCACACGGAACCTGCCCGACCTGGTCAGCAGCTCCCGCAGCGGGAACGCCCGGATCACCGCGGCGATGTCCTCGCCGCCGGCCGCCGCCAGCCGGTCCAGGGCGGGGACCGCGGTCTGCCGCAGCATCGCGGCGAGGGAGGCGAGGGCCGCCCGCGCCGCGGCGGCTTCGCTCCTCTCCGCGGCCCCGGCCGAGCCCGGGGCCCTCGCGGCCTGGGCGGCGGCGCGATCGAAAAGCAGCGCGCCCTGGGCGATCGTCAGCTCCACGTCCTGGCCCAGCGGCACCTTGATGGCCGCGTCGTGCAGCCACCGCGCGAGGGGATCGCCCCACGCCTCGATCTCAAAATGCCACAGGCCCTCCGAGGTCACGGTCACCTCGGCGCCGTACCGGTCGGTGCCCGGGGCAAGCTCGCGCATCGGCACCAGGGGCCGGCGCCGCCCGTCGGGCCCGCGCAGCACCACACCCGCCCCCAGCATCCCGTGCCCCTCGCAGAAGACGGTGGCAGTGACCTCGAACGACTCGCCGGCAACGGCCTTGGCGGGATACCCGCCACAGGCCACGACGGGCTGCACGTCAGCTATGGGAATCCGGCCTATCACTCAGGACAAGCTACCCGCCGGCGGCGGGCTCAAGCGATCGGCCCGGACAGGAGGCGCGTCGATGTCCGGTCCGCGCCGGACACCCGTTAGGGTCGCTGTCCGTGAGAGCTATCCGCCGGTTTACGATCCGGCCGCAGCTGCCTGAGCCGCTCGCCCCGCTGCGCGGGCTGATGCTGAACCTGCGCTGGTCCTGGCATGCCGAGACGCTCGACCTGTTCGCCGCGATCGACCCTGACGGGTGGGAGCGCGCCGGAAGGGAGCCGGTGGCGCTGCTGGCCGAGGTCTCACCGGAGCGCCTGGCCAGCCTCGCCGCCGACCGCCGGTTCCTGCGGCGGCTCGGCGACGCGGTCGACGAGCTGCGCGAGTACACCACGGGACCCCGGTGGTACCAGACCGACGGCGGCCTGTCCGGGGCGCCGGCCGCCGTGGCCTACTTCTCGCCCGAGTACGGGATCACCGCCGCGCTGCCGCAGTACTCCGGCGGCCTGGGCATCCTGGCCGGCGATCACCTCAAGGCGGGCAGCGATCTGGGGGTGCCGCTGATCGGCGTGGGCCTGCTGTACCGGCACGGCTACTTCACGCAGTCGCTGTCGCCCGAGGGCTGGCAGACCGAGCGTTACCCTTCGGGCGACCCGAACGGCCTCCCGCTGACGCTGCTGCGTGATGATCGGGGAGCACCGGTCCGGGTCAGCGTGGCCCTTGCCGCCGGCGCGGCCGTCGCGGCGCAGGTCTGGATCGCCCAGATCGGCCGGATCCCGCTGCTGCTGCTCGACTCCTACATCGAGGAGAACGACCTGGCGCTGCGCGAGGTCACCGACCGGCTGTACGGCGGCGGCAGCGAGCACAGGCTCCGGCAGGAGCTGCTGCTCGGCATCGGCGGGGTCCGGGCCGTCAGGGCATTCTGCGCCGTCACGTCGCACCCGGAGCCCGAGGTCTTCCACACCAACGAGGGCCATGCGGGGTTCCTCGGCCTCGAGCGCATCCGCGAGTACGTCGCGCAGGGCCTGACCTTCGACGAGGCCCTGGTGATGTGCCGCGCGGGCACGGTCTTCACGACGCACACGCCGGTGCCCGCCGGGATCGACCGGTTCAGCAAGGAGCTGGTGGCGGCCCAGTTCGGCGACGTCGCCGATCCGGCGCTCCCAGCCGACCGGGTCCTGGCCCTGGGCGCCGAGACCTTCCCCGCCGGCGATCCCGACGTGTTCAACATGGCCGTGATGGGCATGCGCCTCGCGCAGCGGGTGAACGGCGTCAGCGCCCTGCACGGCCGGGTCAGCAGGCAGATGTTCACCGGCCTGTGGCCCGGTTTCGACACGGCGGAGGTTCCGATCGGCTCGGTCACCAACGGGGTGCACGGGCCGACCTGGGTGGCCTCCGAGATCATGGGCCTGGCCGAGGGCTTCCCCTCTCACGAGCCCTCCCAGGAGCTCGCCGAGGACGGCGCCGCCTGGGAGCGGGCCGCCGCGGACCCGGAGCGGATCTTCGCCGTCCGCAACCTGCTGCGCGCCAGGCTGGTCGCGGAGACCCGGCGGCGGCTTCGCGCCTCGTGGATCCAGCGCGGCGCGTCAGGGGCCGAGCTGACCTGGATCGACGACGTGCTCGACGAGAACGTGCTGACGGTCGGCTTTGCCCGCCGCGTCCCCTCCTACAAGCGGCTGACAATGATGCTGCACGACCCCGCCAGGTTCACCGCCCTGCTGCTCGACCCGGAGCGTCCGGTGCAGTTCGTGATCGCCGGGAAGGCTCACCCCGCCGACGACGGCGGCAAGCTGATGATCCAGCAGATGGTGCGCTTCGCCGACGACCCGGAGGTGCGGCACCGCATCGTGTTCCTGCCCGACTACGACATGGCGCTGGCCGGGGCAATGGTGCGGGGCTGCGACGTGTGGCTGAACAACCCGCTGCGCCCGCTGGAGGCGTGCGGGACCTCGGGGATGAAGGCGGCGCTGAACGGCGCGCTCAACCTGTCCATCCTGGACGGCTGGTGGGACGAGTGGTTCGACGGGCACAACGGCTGGGCCATCCCGTCGGCCGACGGGGTCGCCTACCCGGAGCGGCGGGACGAACTCGAGGCGTCCGCCCTTTATGACCTGCTCGGCCAGTCGGTGGCGCCCCTGTTCTACGACCGGGGCCCCGACGGCCTGCCGGGCCGGTGGCTCGAGATGGTGGCGCACACGCTGCGGACGCTCGGGCCGAAGGCCCAGGCCACCAGGATGGTCCGGGAGTACGTCACCCAGCTGTACCTGCCAGCCACGCGGTCATCGCGCGCGCTCAGGGGCGGCGAGCCGGGGTTTGCGGGCGCGCGGGGGCTGGCGGCGTGGAAGGACCGGGTCACCAAGGCGTGGCCCGGCGTGGCCGTCGAGCTCGTCGAAGCCGACGACGGGGAGCAGAGCCCCGGGGCGAAGCTGGCGGTGCGGGCGAGCATCACGCTCGGTGAGCTGTCCCCCGGCGACGTTACCGTGCAGGTGGTCTACGGCCCCGCCGGGGACGACGACGAGATCATCGACCCGGCCTTCGCCGACATGGAGCTTGAGGGTACGCCGGCGGCCAGCTCGCCCGCCCGCTACGTGGGGGAGGCGGAGCTGGGCCGTCCCGGGCCGTTCGGCTACACGGTGCGGGTGCTTCCCCGGCATCCCCTGCTGGCCTCCTCGGCCGAGATGGGCCTGATCACGGTGCCGACCGCCCCCGCCGGGATGACCAACGGCGACCTGCGCTAGCTGCCCGGCCGGCCTGCCCCTCATTCCGCGATTGGGCGCTGCGCGGCACTGGCCGCGACGTAACGTATCTGGCGAGTTACACGCAGCAAGTAAACCGCCGCGTCGGCCGTGGCGTCCAGCTAAGAAGGACAACATAGCCTGCCACGGAAATTTCTCCCTGTGCCAGGCAGAACGCCAGCAAAAGCCTGGCCGATGTGACATCCTGTGATAGAACGCTGGCGGTCAGTAATGGTCAACTGTCGTTACTGTCCGTCAGCATGTCACTACCCCCAAGCGCGAGAGGACCATCCGTCGTGAGAACCCAGATCAAGCCGGAGAATCGTCTTCTGACCCCGGCCGAGGTCGCCGCGATGCTTCGGGTAGACCCGAAGACCGTCACCCGGTGGGCAAGGGGCGGCAAGCTGTCGTCGATCCGCACCCCGGGCGGCCACCGCCGCTACAGCGAGTCCGAGGTCCGCGGGTTCCTGAACGGCTGGCAGCACGTGTCCGCGTCCCGGCCGTCGGGCGAGTAACGTCCGCTCCTGCCACAGCCTCTTCGGGCGCCCGCCCGGCCGTGGCCGGGGGGGCGGGGGATACGACGAGGCCGGTCTCGGGGCGGCGGAGGCCGCCTCCCGCGCGAGCCGTATGTCACGCGGGCCAGCGCCCGGCGGCGCTGGTGCCGCAGTGACATGTCGGTCCCGGCGCCGTCGGCGGCACCGTGACGCTGAACGCTCCCGTGCCGCCGGCGGCGCGCTCGAACGCCGCACGGCGGAATCCCCGCCGCGCTTCTTCGCACGGGCATGGCCGGCGGCGGGTGCTTTGCCGCCAAGCTCTTTCCGGGCAGGGTCTTTCTCAGCGGCAGGGTCTTTCCCGCCCTTCCGGGCCGGCTCTTTCCTGGCACCGCGCTTCGCGGGCGTGTGCCGCGGCCAGCCCGCTACGTGCCGTAACGGCGCTCCTCGGCTTCCGCCCGTTCTCCCGGCACCCGGATGCCCAGCTGCACAGCGATCGCCGCCAGAAGCTCGCGTGCCTGCTCGGGGTTCATCTCCCTGACCCGCCGCAGCATCTGCTCATGGCTTTCGTCCGCGACCCGGCCCGCGAGCGCCTTCGCCGCGTCCGGCCGGCCGGCCTGGGTCAGCTGCGCCGGGGTCACGCCGACCACGGCGGCCATCCGGGCCAGCGTCTGAGCCGGGCCGTGCACGGGCGCGTAGACGCCGGGGCTGACGACCTGGTAGCCGCTGGCGATCTGCCGCCAGCGGCCTTCACTGATGCCGGCACGCCTGGCGGCCTCCCTGGCCGAGAGCCTTGCGCTGGCGAGCGCCTTGGTCAGCAGGGCTCCCCACGGTGGCGGGGACGGGCGTTCGGCCATGGGTCAACCTTCGCACGACCTTCGCGTGACTGTCCAGTCAATCAGCCCTATCTGGGAGCTTCATGTACCTCGCTTGCCTGCGTGTTCTGGGCGGAGGCGCGGCCCGCTCCGGACGCAGGCAAACTTCGCGCGGCGCGTTGACCCTTCGCACCCGGGCCACTAAGGTGGCACAGGGATCCGCGGCGCAGTGCCCGGATGCCATACCGAGGGGGGCGGCAGATGGGAGTCATGCTCTCCCTGGACCGGCATCGGCCCGCCAGGGCCCGCCGCCGGGCCCAGCATGCGCGTCATCAGGATGGCAAGGGGCGCGGCCAGGCGCTGGCCAGCGTGCGCCGTTACGACGCGCCCGCCAGCGCCAGGTTACTCAGCAGGCTTGCCCGTGCCGTGCTGGCGCGGCGGGGCAGGCAGGCCGGGCGCGGGAGGAACGGGCGGCCGGACGACGCGCCCGGCGACCAGGCGGCCTGACCCCGGTACGCGATACTGGCGGGATGGCTGAGTTCGTACAGGTCGAGACCGATGGCGCAGTGGCGACGATCCGCCTCAACCGCCCGCCGATGAACGCGCTGAACACGCAGGTCCAGGAAGAGATCGCCGCCGCGGCCGCGCAGGTCACCGGCGAGGATGCCGTCCGCGCTGCCGTCATCTACGGCGGCGGGAAGGTTTTCGCCGCCGGGGCCGACATCAAGGAGATGGCCGAAGCCGGTTACGGCCGGATGGCCGCCGACTCCAGGCGCCTGCAGGCCGCGTTCACCGCGGTGGCGAAGATCGGCAAGCCGGTCGTGGCCGCGATCACCGGCTACGCGCTGGGCGGCGGCCTGGAACTCGCCCTGTGCGCGGACTTCAGGGTGATGGGCGAGAACGCGCGGGTCGGCCAGCCGGAGATCCTGCTCGGCATCATCCCCGGGGCGGGCGGCACCCAGCGGCTGCCCCGCCTGATCGGCCCGGCGCGGGCAAAGGACATCGTCTTCACCGGCCGGTTCGTCGGCGCGGAGGAGGCGCTGGCGATCGGGCTTGCCGACAAGGTCGTGCCCGACGCCGAGGTCTACGACGCCGCGCGGGCACTCGTTGCCCGCTACGCCGCGGGCCCGGCGCTCGCGCTGAGGGCCGCCAAGCAGGCGATCGACGACGGCCTGGACGTCGACCTGCCCACCGGGCTCGAGATCGAGCGGCTTCACTTCGCCGGGCTGTTCGCCACCGAGGACCAGCGCACGGGGATGCGCAGCTTCATGGAGAATGGACCGGGGAAGGCGACCTTCGCCGGGCGGTGAGCGTTCCTGTCGCGACGGGGCTCATGTCCGGCCGCACGTGTTCCGAGGAGCAGCCACGCTTATGTGCCAGGTAACAGCGAGCAGCAGGCGGGCCACGCCGTGACCGAGCTTGCGGGCAGCAGCCCGGGCGGGCCGTCGCTCGACATGGTGACGGCCGCGCTGCGCGCCGACAGCGCCGATGTCAATCTCTACGCCCAGGTGCTGACCAAGTCGCTGGGCGAGGCGCTCCCGCCCGAGTGGGTTACGGTTGACTGGGAGCGGAGCATGTCGGACCGGATGCATGGCCGTCCCGGCCAGGTGTCCAAGATCACCATAAGGCTGGGGGACCGGGTGATGACCCTGGGTATCCGGCGTGGCGTGCCGGTGGCCGAGGTCTGCAGCGAAGTCCGCGGGGTGGTGCTGTCCCGCCAGCAGGTGCAGCTGGCGGTCTGGGCGGAGGAGCTGGCCAGGGCGCTTGTCGCGCAAGCCGAGCAGAATGCCGAGGCGGCCGCGGCGCTGCGCCGGCTGGTGGCCGGAAGCTAGGCCCGGTCCCCACGCATCGCTCGCTGCCACCCGAGGAGGGAAAGGGCTCCGTAGGCTGGTGAGGTCATGACAGCGCAGGACCAGACGCCGGAAAGGCTCGGGCCGTACCGCCTGCTGGAGCGGCTCGGCGAGGGCGGCATGGGCGTTGTCTACCTCGCGGCCGACCCGAAGCAGCGCCGGGTGGCGGTCAAGGCGCTGCGGCCGGCGATCGCCGCCGACCCCAACGCGCGGCGGCGGCTGGCCCGCGAGGTCGAGACGATGCGCCGGGTGCGCAGCCCGTTCGTCGCCGAGGTCATCGACGCGGACGTGACCAGCGAGCCGCCGTACATCGTCACCAGGTACGTGTCCGGCCGGACGCTCGATGAGGTGGTGAGCGAGGGCGGCCCGCTGTCCGGCGCGCAGCTCGCCCGCCTGGCCTCCGGGCTGGCCCTGGCCCTCTCCGCGGTGCACGCGGCGGGCGTTGTGCACCGTGACCTCAAGCCGGGCAACGTGCTGATCGCCGGCGGCGAGCCGGTCGTGATCGACTTCGGCATAGCCCAGGTGCCCGACTCCACCAGGCTTACCCAGACCGGCATGTTCATGGGCACTCCGGGCTACCTGGCGCCTGAGGTGATCGAGGGCAGGCCGAGCGGCCCCGCGTCCGACGTGCACTCATGGGGGGCGACGGTGGCGTTCGCGGCCACCGGCCGCCCTCCGTTCGGCACCGGCGCCTTCGAGACGATCTTCTACCGGATCATCAACGGCCAGCCCGACCTGGCCGGCTTTCCCGCGCCGCTGTTCTCGCTGGTGAGCCAGGCGCTGTCGCGTGACCCGGCTCGCCGGCCGGACACGGCAGAGCTGTGCCGGC
>JASHPR010000185.1 GCA_030038015.1 Streptosporangiaceae bacterium | reverse complement strand
CGCCAGCCGCCGAACCGCCGGCCGCCGGCCACCCCGAGCCGGCCGGCCAGCGCGTCGCGCCGGCCCGTGCGCGGGTCGGCGATGGCGACGACCCGGGCCCGCTCGGGGAACTGCTCGGCATAGCCGCCGAAGGTGTCACCCCGGGCCCCGGCGCCGAGCAGCGCCATCGTGACCGGCCGCGCCATCGGCTTCCCTCTCAGTCGGTGTCCACCAGGTGGAACTCCACCCGGTGCAGCAGGGTGTCGTCGCCGACCGGGCCCGCGTGGGCGGCCCTGCGGCGCAGCGACTCCCGGTCCGGCTCGCCGGACCGGCGCACGTCGGCGTCGGTGATGGCGGCGAACGGCAGCAGTTCGACGGAGTCGACCTCGATCCGCGCGGGTCCCACCGGGTACCTGCCGCCGGGCTTGACCTTCGGCCGCTGCCAGAGCCGGAACGAGACCGTGATCTCTCCGGAGAGCACGGCGTCGCGGAGGCCGGCGCTGAACTCCACGGCGGGACCTAGGCCGCGCCGGCCCGGCGCTGGGGCACGCGCGCGCGGGCCCTGGCCCGCCAGCGCTCGGCCCGCGCGTCGGCGAGGACCTGGCGCACGACGTTGCGCCCCGGGATGCCGGTGACGCCGCCCCCGCCGTGCGTGGCCGAGCCCGCCTGGTAGAGCCCGCGGACGGGGGTGCGCAGGTCCGCGTAGCCAGCCGCCGGCCTGGCGTGGAACATCTGGCCCAGGCTCAGCTCGCCGTGGAAGATGTTCCCCCCGACCAGCCCGTACTCCTGCTGCATCTGGTGCGGCCCGATCACCTGGCGGTGCAGGATCGAGTCGGTGAAGCCGGGGGCCACCGCCTCCACCCGGGCGATCACCCGGTCGGCGTAGGCGGCAAGCTCATCCGCCCTCGGGGCGTCCGCGTACTCATGCGGCACCCACTGGGTGAACAGCGACATCACGTGCTGCCCGGCCGGGGCGAGCGAGTCGTCGAACACGCTGGGGATGCAGATGTCGGCGAACGGGAGCGACGACGGGCGCCCGGAGACCGCCTGCTGGAACGCGGTCTCGACGTCGTCGAGGCTCTCCGCCAGCACGATCGTCCCGCCGTGCACGCGCGGGTCGAACCCGGGGTGGCTGGCGAACACCGGCAGCCTGCCGAGCGCCAGGTTGATCTTCACTGTGCCGCTGCGGGTCTGCCAGCCGCGGATGTCCTCGACGAACGCGCGGGGCAGCTCGGCCGGGTCGAGCAGCCGCAGGAACGAGATCTGCGGGTGCGCCGTGGTGACCACGGTCGGCGCGTCGATGTCCTCGCCGCTGGCCAGCGTCACCCCGGTCACCCGCCCGCCCCTGGTGCGGATCCGGGCGACCTCGGCCCCGGTGCGCAGTTCGGCTCCGAACGACCGCGCGGCGGCGGCGAGCGCCGTGGTGACCCCGCCCATGCCGCCCCTGGGGAACCCCCACGCGCCGGCCTGGCCCCCGGTGTCGCCGATGTGGTGGTGCAGCATCACGTAGGCCGTGCCGGCCGACCGCGGCCCGGCCCAGGTCCCGATCACGCCGGACACCGACAGCAGCCCGCGCATGGCGTCGCTGCCGAAATAGCGCTCGACGAGGTCGGCGATGCTCCCGGTGAGCAGCCGGGTGACGTCGACGGCCGCGCGCTCGTCCAGCTTGCGCAGGTGCCGCAGCAGCAGCCCCTGCCGCCACAGGTCCTGCGGCCGGTGCGACCCGAGGCGCGGCGGGATCTCGTCGAGCAGCGGCCCGAGGATGGCGCCCAGCCGCGCCAGATGCGCCTGGTAGCCCTCGTAGGCCGCGGCGTCACGTTCGGAGAATTTGGCGATCTGCGCGCGGCGCGCGGCCGGGTCGTCGGGCAGGCTCAGGTACCGCCCGTCGGCCCGGGGCGCGAAGTACGGGCCCTGCGGGTACACATGGTAGCCGTGGCTGGCCAGCCCCAGGTCGCGGATCAGCGCGGGCGGCAGCAGCGAGACCACGTAGGACAGCGAGGTCACCGTGTAGTCGGGGCCGAACGGGTGCTCGCTCACCGCGGCCCCGCCGAGCACCCCGCGGCGCTCGCAGACCAGCGTGCTCAGCCCGCTGCGGGCCAGGTAGGCCGCGGCGACCAGCCCGTTGTGGCCGCCGCCGATGACCACCGCATCCCGGGCCGCCGTCACCGGTAGCGCCTGCCGTGCAGGATCGTGGCCAGGGTGAGGATCTTACGCATGTCCTGGTCGGTGCGGGAGAACGAGGTCAGGTTGACCGGCGGCCGCATCCGCTGCCTGGTGATCGCCTTGGGCCTGGCGAACTCGCGCAGGCCGTCCGCGCCGTGGATCCTGCCGAACCCGGAGTCGCCGGAGCCGCCGAACGGCAGCGCGGGCACGCTGGCGAACGAGATCACCGAGTTGACCGCCGTCATCCCGCTGCGCAGCGACCGTGCCGCAGCCATCGCCGCCTTCCTGTTCCGGCCGAACACCGAGGCGCCGAGCCCGTAGGCGCTGGCGTTCGCCCTGGCGACGCCCTCGTCGAGGTCGGCCACGGGGGCCACCGTCACCGTCGGCCCGAACGTCTCCTCGGTGACCGCGCGGCTCTCCTCGGGAACGTCGGTGAGGACCACCGGGCCGATGAACGGCTTGCGGATGCTCGACAGGCCGCCGACGACCGCCCTCCCGCCCCTGGCGAGCGCGTCGGCGATGTGCCCTTCCACCACCTCGACCTGGCCCGGCAGGGTCATCGGCCCGTACCCGGCCTCGCGGTCCTCACCGGGACGGATCGCGGACATCCGGTCAATGAGCTTCTCCAGGAACGAGTGGTAGACGCCGTCGGCCACGTAGACGCGCTCGACGCCGACGCAGGTCTGCCCGGCGTTGGACAGGGCGCCCCACGCCGCGGCGTCTGCCGCGGCGTCCAGGTCGGCGTCGGCGGCGACCAGGAGCGCGTCCTTGCCGCCGCACTCGGCGACCATCGGGGTGAGGTTCTCCGCGCAGGCCGCCATGACCTTCTTCGCGGTGGCGGCCGAGCCGGTGAAAGCGATCTTGTTGACCGCGCTGCGGGCCAGGAAGGCGCCGGTCTCGCCGGCCCCGGTGACCAGCTGCAGCACCGGCTGCTCCGGCACCACCTCGGCGAACGAGCTGACCAGCCAGCCGCCGACCGCCGGGGTGAGCTCGCTCGGCTTGAACACCACCGCGTTGCCCGCGGCCAGCGCGTACGCGATCGAGCCCATCGGCGTGAACACCGGGTAGTTCCACGGCCCGATGACGCCGATCACGCCGAGCGGCTGGTACTCGAGCGTGGCGGCCTGGTTCAGGGCCACCAGGCCGCTGCGCACCCGGCGCGGGCGCAGCACCCGGCGCGCGTTCCGCGCCGCCCAGTCGATGTGCACGATCGCGAGCAGGATCTCGAGCTGGGCGTCGGCCAGCGGCTTGCCGGTCTCGGTGTGCACCAGCTCGGCCAGCCGGCCGATGTACCTGGTCAGGTACGACTTCCAGGCGAGCAGCCTGGTCCGCCGCTCCTTCCAGGAAAGGCCCGCCCACCAGGCCGCCGCCTGGTGCGCCCGCTTGACGGCCTCGGCGATGTCGCCCTCGCCGAACACGCCGAACGTGGCAATAACCTCGGAGGTCGCCGGGTTCAGCGAGTCGAGCGTCTCCCCGGGCCGCGCCGGGCCCTGCGTCCGCAGCGTCGTGACCATCGCCGTGCACCACCGTTCTGGGCAGCGTAAGTTTGCTGCGACCGAAAATACCGGAGCGCGATGATGCGAGAACAGTCACCTGCGGACGAATCGCCCGGGCGCGGGCCGGCCGCAGGGGATCCCGCGCGGCCGGCCGCGCATGATCCGCAGGCGGACCTGCGCTGGCTGCGCGAGGCGATCGAGGAGTCCCGGCGCTGCCCGCCATCGCAGTCCGCGTTCTCCGTCGGGGCCGTGCTGGTGAGCGGCGCGGGCGAGGTCATCGCCACGGGGCACTCCAGGGAGCTCGGCCCGAACGACCATGCGGAGGAGGTCGCGCTGGCCAGGGCGGCGGGCAGCCCGCTGCTGGCCGGGGCGACCCTGTACAGCTCGCTCGAGCCATGCCTGGCCCGTGCCTCCCGGCCCCGCTCCTGCACCGAGCTCATCCTGGCCGCCGGGATCCCCCGGGTCGTGATCGCGTGGCTGGAGCCCCCGCTGTTCACCGGCGGCGGCGGCGCCGCTGAGCTGCGGCGCGCCGGGGTCACGGTGGACGAGATACCGTGGCTGGCCGAGCTCGCGCGGTCGGTCAACGAGCACCTGCTCGGCGGGCGGAGCCGCTGATCCCTCCCCGGTTACCACTCCGGTTCCAGGATCGCGCGCAGGGCCGCCTTGGCCCTGGACGTGTGGCTCTTGACCGCGCCTGCGCTGATGTTCATCGCCGCGGCGACCTGGTCCTCGGGCAGGTCGAGGTAGAACTTGAGCACCAGCGCCTCCCGCTGCCTGGCCGGCAGCGCGCGCAGCGCCGAGATCACCGCCGAGCGCTCCAGCTGCGTCATCGCGGCATGCTCGGCGCTGGGCATGTCCGGCTCCTGCGTGGGCATGTGCCGGTCCACCACCGCCCGGTGCCGGAGCACCGAGCGGGACCGGTTCAGCACCGAGCGGCGCAGGTAGTGCACGGCCCTGTCCACGTCCCGCAGCCTCCGCCAGGCTGCGTGCACTGCGATGAAGGAGTCCTGGACGACTTCCTCGGCGCTGCCCACGTCGCCGAGCAGCATGGCGGACATCCGGACCAGCGACCAGTACTCCGAGTCGTAGATCGCGATGATGGCCAGCTCGGCCTCTGCCGCCGGGCGTACCGGGACCGAGCCCATGACGGTGGCGGGCAGCGTGGGGTCGGCCACGTTCCTAGAACGCGCGGGATCCGGATCCGGCTCACCTGGGACGGGATCCGGCTCGTTGGAGGTCATGGAGGGCTGCGCACCGGTCCGCTCACTGCCAGGAAACGCCGGCTGCTGCGCTGTCCGGCGACGCCAGGGCTTTCTCATGCCGGACGGCAGCCGGCGAGCCGCTGTTGCCGCTACTGCTGCCACGTTCCAAGACTAGGAAGAGAACAGAAACTATGTCAAGATTCTGGTGACGTATTGCGAAGATATAATAAGATCTTAGAAGACCTTGAGTCCGGTTTTGTCAGGTAAGTGCAGATATGAGGGAAGGCGTAGCACTGGATTCTTCCGATCTCTTCCGGCAAAATATGGTCATGGCAGATGCGAACTGGGAACGGCTCGGCGACTACGTGGTCGCCAGGCGCGCCGCTCTCGGCATGCGCGACCGCCGGGCGTTCGCCGCCGCGACCGGCATCACCGACCGCACGCTCGGGAAGCTGGAGAACGGCAAGCGGGTGTCCGCCAGCACGCTCGGCGCCGTCGAGAACCAACTCGGCTGGGCACCGGGGTCCTGCCGCCGGATACTGGCCGGCGGTGAGCCTGCCGTCATGACGGCCGGCACGGGCCACGCCCAGTACGAGGACCCGACGCTGCAGCACATCGCCGAGACGCCCGGGCTGCCGCCCGATGTGGTGCGGGGCCTGATCGCGCTCGCCCGCAACTGGCGTGACCAGGCCGATGAGCGGGACCAGGCCGGGCGGGCTGGCCACCGTGACCTGGGTGACGGGCCGCAGCAGTCGCAGCGCCGGGGTGCCTGACCGGCGGCCGGGGCCCGGCCTGACGGCCGCTGCCGGGCCCGGCCGCACGCCGCCCGGCGGGTCAGCCCGTGACGGACAGCGTGACCGGGGGCACGCACAGGCGGACGCCCAGCACGACGACGCACACGCCGCCCGATGGCGACGGCTCGGGCTGGGTGGGGGTCGGCGAGGGCGAGGGGGCGGGCGACGAGCCGCCCGTCGACGTCGGGGCCGGTGTCGGCTGCCC
>JASHPR010000184.1 GCA_030038015.1 Streptosporangiaceae bacterium | reverse complement strand
AGAGTGCAGCGCTCTCACCTTGGACGAGCTTCACGAGCTAGTGACGAAGGTTGACCAAGACTGAGGCTTGCCGCTGGTGCGGCCGAACGATCGTGCGTGTCATGGGGGTCTGGCTAGCCACCGACCATGCCGACGTCAACGGCTGGTGCGCCGAGAGCCCAGACGACAGACATTCCCGGCGTAGCGGGATCGTTGGTAGTTGACGGGCTGGCGTTTCGCGACTAGGGCTGGTTCGGCCTTAGCGGGGAATGGAACCATGATCAAGGCAATCACACTCGGCGCAATGGCTGTAGCTACGGCTGCCGTCCTGGCGGCATGCGGTAGCGCGTCGCATCCTGCCCCAACCCATAGCTCGGCAACTGCTGCCTCGTACGACAACGTGATAGCGTGCGAGGCATTCCACGACGCAATCACGATAGGTATACCGCCTACTGCCAATGTGCCTGTCGGGACTACAACCACGGAATGGGTGCAGTCGCAGGATTCAGCGGCTACGCCGCAACTGGTAGCTGCTGTCAACAACTGGGCTACCGCGTGGACCACATCAGCGGGAAGCGCAACCGCGCAAATCAACGGCTTTACGCAACAGATAACTAATATCTGCAACGCGATGGGCTGAAGCTATCGAGTGATTCCTTAGCGTGCAACTGTAGCAAAAGAGCGCCCGGCGCGCTTAGGCCAGTGCCCGCACCCTTGAGAGCACGCGGGAAACCGCCGCCACCAGTCGGGCCGGTATTGGCAAACGTGTTTGCTGCCCACGCTGTGGACGTCGCATTGTCAATGTGGTTGGTTCCTCCCGGGTGGTGGAGGGGATCGGTGCGGCCGTGCTGGCGCCTTCCGGCCTGTCCCTGCTGGTCACCAGCTGTCCCGGGGAGCAGGAACGCAGCCGCGCCCTGGGCACCTACGGCGCGGTCGCCTCGGCAGGGTTCGCGTCCGGCGCGGTGCTCGGCGGCCTGCTGGTCGAGGTCACCTGGCGGCTGGTCTTCTTCGTCAACGTCCGGTCGGCATCGCACTGCTGGCCGCCTCGATTCGGCTGCTGCCGCCAGACCCGCCAGTGCACAGGGGGCAGCTTGACGTTCCCGGCGCCGTTACCGCGACGGCCGGGGCCGGCCTGCTGGTCCTGGCCGTCGCCCGGGCGGGTGACACGCTGCAGGCCACCCAGCCGGCGCTGCTGGCCGCGGCCGCGATCATCATGCTGGCCACGTTCGTGGCCCGGGGGCGGCGGGCCCGGGCGCCGCTGCTCGACCTGGCCCTGTTCAAGGATCGCGGTATCGCCGGGGCCAATCTGACCCTGGTCACGGTCGGCGCCTTCATCGCTGCCCAGGTCCTGCTGGTGACCTTGTACCTGCAGGAGGGGCGCGGGCTGCTGGGCGCCCAGTTCGCCCTCGGCGTCGCGGCCCGGCTCAACCAGGTCGCCTCCACCCTGGCCGGCACCCGCGGGCCGGTCGCCGCCCGGTCTGAGGGGACCGCAAGCGCGCTGCTGACCGCCACCCGGCGATGCGGCCCGGCGCTCGGCGTCGCCATCGTGTCCGCGACGCTGGTCACCATGCACGGCAGCGCCGGCCACCGCACCGCGGCGGCCATGCTGGCGGTGGCCGGCTTCGCCCTGGCCGGCCTGCTGGCCACCCGGGTCGTGCCGCCCGGCCCACCGCACCCGCACAGGCCGCAGGCACAGCATCTGCTCCATCGTCTCGCCGACCGGATCCCCTGACCCCGGCTTCTTGCCACTACGACGATCAAGCGGTAACGGCCGGGAGAGCACGGCGGTGTGCTCGCCAGCGCGATTGCTCCTCACGCGGTTGCCAGGTAGGAACGGCCCCAGGCCATGCCCGAGGACACCAGCTCCCGGACGGGCGGCAGCCGCTCCTGCTCGTAGCGCCCCAGAGCAGCAGGAACGTCGGTGCCCGACGCGCCGCGGAGACCGTCCGCGAGCGCGGCCACATCGAGCAGGGCGTTCTGGAACCCGGCGCCGGTCATCGGGCTGGCGACATGCGCAGCGTCGCCGACCAGCACCACCCGGTCTCGTACCAGGCGCGAGGGCAGGTACTCAGCCACCGGCGTCCCGAAGACCTCCCCGTGGGTCACCGCCCAGCCGATGCACCGGTCCCACGGCGAGGGCCAGTACCGGCGGGCGAGCCGGCCCAGCTCGCCGATGAGCTCAGCGGGGAGCTGGTCGTTGGCCAGGGTGGCGACCACGGCGTCACCCTCCAGGCATCCGGTCTGCCGGAGCAGTTCGGTCCGGCTCGTGTCATACCAGGCAAAGGAGACCCGCCGGTGGCCCGGATCGGCCCGGCCATCGGCTCCCGGTACCCCGTAGACCACCAGCTGCGCGCCGCGCGCGCCGTGGACCTCCAGGTTCCGGCCGCGGCCATCGAGCCCCCCGGGTACCTCGGCCTCGGGGACCAGCCCGCGCCACAGCATGTAGCCGGCGTAATCCGCAGCGGGATGATCCGGCGCGACGAAACGCCGCATCACCGAGTAGACGCCGTCCGCTCCCACCGCCACATCGGCGGTGAAGACACCCCCGGTGCTGTCGGCGCTGACGCGGCCAGCTTCGCCCGGCTCCCGGACACCGGTCACGGTCGTCGACTCGATGAACTCGATGCCGGGCGTACGCAGCGCCGCCTCCAGCAGGAACTGCCGGACAAGCCCCCACGCTGCGGAGTCGCGATTGCCGCTCACCACAGGGATCCGCGCGGCATCGACCCCGGTCACCCGGCCAAGAAGACGGCGATCGAGGCCCAGGCCCGCGCCACCTGGCGGCTCGCCAGCCGCCCGCTCGACGATCGTGACCGCCCAGCCCGCGCGGGCGAG
Source organism: Streptosporangiaceae bacterium (assembly GCA_030038015.1). GTDB lineage: Bacteria > Actinomycetota > Actinomycetes > Streptosporangiales > Streptosporangiaceae > JASHPR01. The sequence goes on along the minus strand of JASHPR010000184.1, from coordinate 460 downwards.
CGCCAGGCCAGCGCACAGCCCAGACAATGACCCGCCAACCACCACGGCATGCCGTCCAGGCTCGGACACTGTTCTCTTCTCTCCTTGCCGGCCAGCATGTGGCGCGCCAGGGAAGGGTCTTCGCAGTATCTTCGCAGTAGTTGTAGCCGGGCAGGCCGGTTCATAACCGATCGCGCCGCCGGTGACGCGGTTCCGGTGCGGCCTCGGGGAAAAATAAGTCGCGATAGAGCAGTTGAGCGCTCCTGGGCGAATGCGGTGGTTGACGACATGCCGTTCCGAGAGTTCCCATATCACCCCGTCAGGCGCGGCAGGCGCCGGGCCATCGCCCTCCACGCAAATCTGCGACCTGCGCCGCGCTGGCAGCGTCTGACGGACGGGCGCTACCGGCACCCATGACAGACAGCCTCGGTACCGCGGCACGGTGCATCGTGGTTGGCGGCAGCCTGGTTGGCCTGTCCGC
>JASHPR010000183.1 GCA_030038015.1 Streptosporangiaceae bacterium | reverse complement strand
ACCGACAGCGCCGCCGCCGCGACCGACACGCGGGCCGCGTCCGCCAGGCTGGCCCCCTCGGCGAGCGCCACCGCCAGCGTGCCGCAGAAGCAGTCCCCCGCGCCCGTCGCGTCCACGGCCGTCACGGCGGGAGCGGTGATGTGCATCACCGGGCCGTCCCGCCCGGGCACGACGAGCGCGCCGTCCGCGCCGAGCGTGACGACGACGTCGGGGCCGCCGGGGAGGGTGCGGGCCAGCGCCGCGGTGGCCGCCAGCCCGGACGGCGGCGCGGTCCCTGCGAGCAGTGCCAGCTCGGCGCGGTTCGGCACCAGGACGTCCACGTCGGCCAGCAGGCCCGCGCTGAGCGGGACCGCCGGCGCCGGGTTCAGCACGACCACCGCCCTGGCCATCGACGCGGCCGCGGCCACCACCGGGATCGGCACCTCCAGCTGCAGCAGGACCGCGCCCGCGCGGCCCAGGACGTCCTCGCCGACGTCAGCGGGCGACAGCTGCGCGTTGGCCCCCGGGTCAACCAGGATCAGGTTCTCCCCCGCCGGGTCGACGGCGATCGTCGCGCTGCCGCTGCGCGCCCCGGGCGTGACCCGCACCCCGGACGTGTCGACCCCCCGTGCCTCCAGGTCACCGCGGATCCGCCGGCCCACGTCGTCATCGCCGACACGGCCGATCATGACCACGTCGGCGCCGAACGCGGCCGCGGCGGCCGCCTGGTTGCCGCCCTTGCCGCCGAAGCCGACCGTCCCGGGCGCGGTGCTCAGCACGGTCTCGCCCGGCCCGGGCAGGCGGTCGACGAGAAGCGTGAGGTCGGCGTTGAGGCTGCCGACCACGGCCACCCGGGGCCGCGTCACCGGCTCACCGGCGGCGCGAAGCAGCAGAACCTGGCCACATCCGGAACGGTAGCCCAGGGAATCGGCGGTGGTGACGGCTGGCTGACAGCTAGTACGTTCCGTACCGTCACGCGCCGATCCGGGAGGGCCAGAGCATGGATACCAGCGCAGCCAGCCCCGGCGGGCCCGCGGCCCGGGTGCCGGATTCCGGCCGGCCGTGGAGCATCCAGACCAACGGCACGATCGGCTCGGCCGGCGAGGAACTCGGCCGGCTGGCATGACCGCGCAGGGGCATGGCGGCTGGGACGCCTGGAGCAACTGGAACACCTGGGACGCCGACCGGCCCGCCAGCATCGTGCACCTGGGCAGCGGCGCGGTGCTGCGGGTGGGCGCGTACAGCGCGAGCGCGAACAGCTTCACCGACTTTCCCTGGTCGCCCGGCTGCCGGCTGGGCAGCCACGATATCGGCGGCGGCGAGATAGCCGCCGACCTGGCCCACGCGGGCTCGACCGTGCGGCTGGAGGCGGCCGACGCCGGCGACGGCTGCGTGGCCGGCCAGCTCACCTGCACCGGCTTGGCGGAGTGGGGGCTGCGGTTCTGGCTGCTGCTCGAGTTCGGCGCGGACGGTGACCCGGCCACCCGCCTGATCACGCCGCCCGGCGGCGAGTACACCGAGCCCCCGGTCGCGCTCCTGGACGCCGGCGGCATGGCCGCGGCGTTCAGCACGCAGGACCGGCCCGCCGACGCCCGGCTGACCCTGGAGCGTAACGTTCTGGGGAAGTTCATGGAGTCGCACGGTTACTACGCGCGGCCCGCTGCCCCGGAGCGCGGCCGGTTCGCGGTGTTCCGGTTCACCGCCGCCGAGCCGGCCGTGCGGTTCGCGGCCGCCGTCGCGCCCGACGCGGGCACCGCGCAGGACCGGGTGCGGCAGGTGCTGGCGGCGGGAAACCCTGAACGTGACGCCGTGCGGCGGGTGTGGCCGGCCGTGCGCCGGCCCGGCAGCGAGGATGCGGCTCCGGGGGGGTCGCGGGGGGTGTCCCCCCGCGGGTATGCCGCCGCGATCCGCGACGTGCTCGGCTGGAACAGCGTCTGGGATCCGGTGAACCGCCAGGTCTACACGGCGTCGACGCGGGCCTGGATCGCGCGCAAGTTCGGCGGCTTCGGCGTCTGGCAGATCGACGGGTTCCTGCACGCGGTGCTCGCCGCGCACATCGGCGCCGCGCGGCTCGCCTGGGACAACGTGGCCGCGGTGCTGGCGGGCCGCACCGCGGACGGCAACCTGACCGCGCTGCGCGCGGCGACCACCGACTGGGTGGACCGGTCGCACCCGCCGGTCGGCGCGCACGCGTGCTGGTCGGTGCAGGCGATGACGCCCGACCACGGCGCGGCCCGGCACGCGGCCACCGTGCTGGCCGGGGCGTTCGACTGGTGGTTCGGGACCAGGGACGGCAACGGGAACGGCCTGCTCGAGTACGGGTCCTCGCCGGTCGGCGACGGGCACTTCGTGCACACCCGGCAGGCGGCCATGGGCGAGTCCGCCAACGACAACTCGCCGGTGCACGACGACGCGCGCTTCGACCTTTCCACGCACACCCTCGACCTCGAGGACGTCGGGCTGAACAGCCTGCTGGTGCACGAGGGCAGCCTGCTCGGGCGGCTGCTGCCGGACGGCGGCCGGCTCGCCGCCAGGGCGGCGGAGCTCGCCGAGGCGGTGCGGTCGCGGCTGTGGGACACCGAGCGCGAGGTGTTCGCCGGGCGCCTGTGGAGCGGCGAGTTCACCAGGAGCCTGTCCCCGACCAGCTTCTACCCGCTGCTGGCCGGGATCGCCACGCCCGCACAGGCCGAGGCCATGGTGCGGCGCTGGCTGGCGGACCCGCGGCGGTTCGGCGGGCCGTACCCGGTGGCGGGGACGCCGCACTCCGATCCCGCCGCGCTCGACAACGTGTACTGGCGGGGCCGGGTCTGGCCGTGCTTCAACTACCTGGTCTACCTCGGCCTGCGGCGGTACCGGTTCGACGAGGAGGCGGCGTGGCTGGCCGGGCGGGGCCTGGAGATGTTCCGCCGTGGCTGGTCCGGGCGGCGGTGCTACGAGAACTTCAGCCAGCAGACCGGCGACGGAGGCGACTGTCTGGACGCCGAGCCGTTCTACACCTGGGGCGCGCTGCTGCCGATGATCGCGGACCTGGAAGTGATCGGCACCGACCCCTGGGACGGGACCTGCTTCGGCTGCGCCGGGAACGACAGCCGGTCGGCCGTGGGCTACGCCGGCGGCCGGCCTTACCGGGCCGATCTCGGCCCCGGCGCGACCGCGCTGTCCCGGGACGGCGTGCCGCTGCTGTCCGCCGGCGTGCGGGGCAGGTTCCGGCACCTGGAGGCGGCCGGCGGCCGGCTGTCGGTGGAACTGCCGCCCCATCAGGCCGACTTCACCGTGGAACTGGCTGCCGCCGGCCCTGGCTCGGTGGTGACCCTGGACGGGACCAGGGCGCCGGACAGCAGGCTGGGCCCGGCCAGGCGGGCCGGCGACGGCGTGGACTGGCTCCCGGTGCGCATCCCTGCCTCCCCGCGCCCCCGCCGCCTGGAGATCCTCGCCCCGCCGTCTTCCTAACCCGGGGCTCCCGCCAGGACCGGCGCCGTTGCCCTGAACCGGGCGCACTCAGAAGCGGCTCCGCCGCACGAGCGTGACGCTGTCCATGACCGCCGGGCTGGCGGTGCTGGTGATGCCGCCGCTGTTCTGGGTCGGGTCGACAGCGCGGACCAGGCCGCTGGTCTCGCCGCCGGGGAGCCGCGGGGCGGTGACGTCGAGGACGATGAAGCTCCAGTTGGCGTGGCGGTAGCCGGAGTAGCCGGTGACCGGGTCCGGGATGTCCTCGGCGGTGCCGGTTCCTCCCCTGGCGGTGTCGCTGCCGGTCCACTCCCAGACCAGCGGCGAGCCGGACGCGTTGGCGGGGTCGCCGCCGCCGGTGGCCCCGTACCACCCGGTGTACAGGCCCTGGCCGCCGCCGCCGGCGCAGATGTACGTGGTGCCGTCGGCCGCCGGCTCGACGGTGCCGCCGGACGGGACCACCTTGGTCACGTCGCCGCCGCGGATCGGGTGGGAGCGCTCGTAGGCCTGGACGTGGCCGCTGACCACCAGGTCCACCTGGTAGCGGTCGAAGAGGCTCTGCCACACCGTGCGGATCCCGCCGTCCGAGCCGTGCGTGGTGTTGGAGCTGAACACACAGTTGTGGAAGCCGGCGACGATGAAGTCGATCCCTGACCCGGGCGCCCGGTAGGCGGCGAGCCGCTCGGCCAGCCAGGCCGTCTGCTTGCCCTGGGTGTAGCCGTTGTTGTCGGACAGCTCGGCGGACAGGTCGTTGCCGTCCAGCTGGATGACCGCCACGTTGCCGTAGGTGAAGGCCTTGACCACCGGCGAGCCGGTGACCGACTGGGGCGCGTACGCCTGGGGGAACCTGGTGGTGAAGCCGGCATAGCCGAAGTTGTCGAGCGGCTCCATCTCGTGGTTGCCCACGCCGACCTGCCAGGGGATGGACTGCGCGGCGGCCGGCCCGATGATGCCCAGGTAAGCGTCCCAGTTGGCCGGGCCGAAGTCGCTGGCGTCGGTCGGCACGCCGTTGGTGTAGTAGCCCGAGCCGTTGCCCGCGTAGCTCAGGTCGCCGACGACCACGTTGAACCGCGGCTGCAGCGCGGCGATGACCTCGGCCACCGGCAGGCTCGTGTCGTCGTTGATCGCCTC
>JASHPR010000182.1 GCA_030038015.1 Streptosporangiaceae bacterium | reverse complement strand
ATGCGGCCGCGGGGCCGGGCCGCGGGGGCGGCCATGGGCCGGGCCGGTCAACCCGCTGCCCCGCTCCCGCCGGGCGCCGCGAGCCGCTCGAGCACGGCAGTCGCCTGCGCGATGATCCGCTCGACAAGCTCCGCGCAGCTCGGCAGGTCGTCGATGACGCCCGCGACCTGGCCGCTGGCCAGCGTGCCCAGGTCGGTCCGGCCGTCCACCATGCTGGCGCGCAGCATCACCGGCGTGTTGGCTGCCATGATCACCTGGGTCCAGCTCAGCCCGTGGCCGCGCTTCATGGCCAGCCCCTCGGCGACGATGTCCCGCCACGGCGTGCCGGACATCCTCCGGAACTCGACCGCATGCGCGGCCGAGCGCCGCAGCCGGGACAGCGGGCCCTCGCTGACCAGCCGGTCGACAAGCGGCGTGCGGAGCACGCGCTGCGGCACGCCGTCGAGCACGGAGGTGACGACGGTGTCCGTCACGTTCCGCTTCAGGTACTCGGCCTTGACCGCGTCCGGCACCGGGCTGTCGCTGGTCAGCAGGAACCGGGTGCCCATGGCGACACCGGCCGCGCCGTAGGCCAGCGCGGCGGCCAGGCCGCGGCCGTCGTAGAAGCCCCCGGCCCCGATCACGGGCACGTCGACCGCCGCGGCCACCTGGGGCAGCAGGATCGACGTGGGGACGCTGCCGGTGTGCCCGCCGCCCTCGCCGCCCTGGGCCACGACGGCGTCGACGCCCCAGGCCGCCACCTTCTCGGCGTGCCGCCTGGCCCCGATCGACGGCACGACGACCAGCCCGTCGTCCTTGAGCGAGCGGATCACCCGCTCGCTCGGCGCCAGCGCGAACGAGGCCACCCGCACCCCGTGCTTGACCAGCAGCCTCGCCCGCTCGGCCAGGTCCGGGGCGTCGCCGCGCATGTTGACACCGAACGGCCTGCTGGTCAGCTCCCGGGTCCGGCCGATCGCGGCGTCGGTCTCGGCCAGCGTCAGCGTGCCGCTGGCCAGGATGCCGAGCGCGCCGGCGTTCGCCGTGGCGGCGGTCAGTTCCGGCGTGGAGACCCAGCCCATGCCGGTCTGCACGATCGGGTACTGCACGCCGAACAGGCCGCAGATCGCCGTCCGCAGCGCCGGGTGCGGTGCCCCCGGGGGTGGCAGCTCCTGCTCACTCACCGGGATCACCCGCGCAGCTCTCGGTCGCAGAGCCCGGCGGGGTCGATGACGTCGCGGATCAGCGCCAGCTCGGCCGCCGTCGGCTGGCGGGTCTGTGGCACGTCACCGTCGGCCGCCAGCTCGAACCCGGTGCTGGCAACGACCTCGCCGACGGTGACGCCCGGATGCACCGACAACAGGCGCATGCTGTGGCCCGGGCCGCCGAAGTCGAGCACGGCGAGGTTCGTCACCACCCGCCGCAGGTCGAGGAACGCGCAGGCCCCGGTGCCGGCGGCGCTGTCGTACCCGACCCCGGAGACCATGTCGACTCGCGGCACGAACACACGCGGCAGGTGCCGCCGCACCCAGTAACTTGTCGGGTGGTTAACGGTGTTGCCGGGCGCGCCGCGCACGCCGAGAAGCTGGCGGGCCGGCCGGGCGTAGTCGCCGATCGCGGAGATGTTGGCGTTCCCGTACCGGTCAATCTGGGCCGGGCTCATCATGACGTGCCGCGATCCGTGCCAGGCGAGGTCGAACACCGACCGGAACGGTATCCAGCCCTCCGCTGGCCCGGGCGCTGGCTCGCCGAGCGCCCATATGCCCGCGACGAAGCGCGCCTCCCCGTCGGACAGCAGCAGGTCGGGCTCGAACGTCGCCCTGGCCAGCCGGGCGCCGGCCGTCGGGATCAGCCCTATCGGGCTGGCGGCAATCTCGCCGTCGCCGCGCCACGCCTCCGCGCACGCGACGATGCACACCTCAGCCCTGCTCGCCGTCGCCCCGGCCAGCTCGCCGGCCGCCTCCTGCACTCCGGTCACGCCGTCGCCTCCGCGCGCAGCGCCGCCACCGCGGCCTGGTAGACGGCCTCGTCGCCGCTGAGGTAGGTGGCGGCGAAACGCGCCCACTGCTCCGGGTCCCTGGCGGCGGCCGCGTAGAGCTCCTGGAACGCCTCGTCCCGGCCGTAGTCGGGCGCGCACGAGGTGAAGTGGGCCCCGTTCGGCGCCTCGATCACGCCGGCCACCATCCACCGGTGCACCCGCAGCCGCGTCAGCCCGCCGGCCTCCAGCTCGGCCGTCGGCACGATCCGCTCGCATGACACATACGCCTGCCCGGCCGCGGTGCAGAACAGGTCGTCGAAGTACAGGTCGTCGCCGAGGAACTGGGCGTTGCCGGCCGCGTCGGCCCGGTTCAGGTGCACCAGCGCCGCGTCGAGCGGCACCGCCGGGACGGCGACCAGCTCGGAGGCGTCGTCGTAGGGCGAGCGCACCGTGCGCAGCTGGGGGTTCACGGCCAGCACGCCCGAGCCGAGGCCGGCCCTGGCGGGCAGGAACGGCAGCCGGCACGACGCCGCGTACAACGCCCACTGCAGCATGCCCTCGTCGTACTCCGTCACCTCGATGGCTGCGCGCTGCCTGGCGGCCTGGAAATGCGGTTCGAGCGGGATGGAGTCGAGCGAGACGAACGCGAAGACCAGACGGCGGATCTTGCCGGCCGCGCACAGCAACCCGACATCGGGGCCACCGTACGACACCACGGTGAGGTCCCGCAGGTCACTCCGGAGGATCGCGCGGACCAGGGACATCGGCTTGCGCCGCGAGCCCCAGCCGCCGATGCCGATCGTCATCCCGGATCGCAGCCGGGCGACGACGTCATCCTCCGACATCCGCTTGTCGCCCAACAGCGTCCCACCTTCGTGATCTTGCAGTGCAGGCCTGCCCATCGTAGCAAGCGCTTGGTCGTCAAGCGAGAGGGGCGCGGGCCACCGCGGTCAGTGCCGCTCGCCCGCGGCGCCGGTGGCCTGGTCGCGCGGCCGGCGGCGCTGGACCCGGCCGGTGGAGCCGTTCTCCGGAAGGCGCCGGAGAGGTGCGGTCAGTCATGGCTGCTCCCGGCCCGGAGAGCCTGCCGGGCCCGCTCGCGCAGCTCTCGCTTCAGCACCTTACCGCCCGCGTTGCGCGGCAGCTGGCTCACGAACACGATCTGGCGCGGCACCTTGAAGTTGGCCAGCCGCTCCCGGCAGTGATCGATCACATCCTGCTCGCTCAGGCTGTGGCCCGGGCCGGTGACGACGTAGGCCAGGCCGGCCTCGCCCAGCCGCTCGTCCGGCCTTCCCACGACCGCGCAGTCGGCCACCGAGCTCAGCCGCATGATCACATTCTCGACCTCGGCCGGGTACACGTTGAAACCCCCGACGGTGAACATGTCCTTCAGCCGATCCGTGATCGTCAGGTATCCGCGCTTGTCGAGGTGACCCAGGTCGCCCGTGTGCAGCCATCCGTCCGGGTCGATCGCGGCGCGCGTCGCCCCTGGGTCGTCCAGATAGCCCACCATGACGTTCGGGCCCCGCACCTGGACCTCGCCATCGTCCCCGGGCCCCAGCTCCCGCCCGTCGGCGCCGGCGATCCGGATCTCGAAGTCCGCGGCCGCGCACCCGCACGTGCCCGAGATCGTCTCCGCGTCGTCCCCGGGGCGGCACATGGTTACCACGACCGCCTCGGTGAGGCCGTAGGCCGTCAGGATCGTCTCGAAGGTCAGCTCCCGCCACATCCGCTCGACCAGCGCGACCGGGACCATCGCCGCACCGGTCACGGCCAGCCGCAGCGAGGAGAGGTCATGCTTGCCGCGCTGCGGGTGCGCGAGCAGTTCCTGGAAGATCGTCGGCGGGCCCGGCAGGATGGTCACCCGCTCCCGCTCGATCTGGCCGGCCACCCGGTCGATGTCGAACGTCAGCTGCGGCAGGATCGTGGCGCCGCAGAGCAGCGCCACCACCCAGCCCGCCTTGTAGCCGAAGGTATGGAAGAACGGCGCGATGATCATGTACACGTCGCGGTCGGTGACCTGCGCGCGCTCGGCCCAGGCCGCGGCGACCGCGACCGTCTGCCGGTGCGTTGACACCGCGCCTTTCGGCACGCCGGTCGTCCCGGAGGTGAAGATGATGTCGGCGGCGTCGTCGGCCTGCACCCGCGCCGCCCGGTCGCGGGCAGACTGCTCGCTGGTTTCACGCGCCCGCGCGAGCATCTGCTCCCAGCTCGCCACGCCGTGTGCCGCGGCCTGCTCCCCGCCGTTTGCCGAGCCCCGGTCCCCGCCCGCGAGCGGCACCTGGACCGCCAGCGTGAGCCGATCCAATCCCGGGACCGGGCCTGCGGCGGAAGCAGCCGGCGCAGCTTCGCGGAGCGCCGCGAGGTAGTCCAGCCCAAGGAAACGATCCGGCAGGAACATCACGCGGGCGCCGGTGCGCTGCAGCACGTCAAGCGCCTCGTAGCCGGTGTAGCGCGTGTTCACCGGGACCAGGCTCGCGCCGGCGCTGTGCGCGCCCAGGGCCGCGACCAGCCAGTGCGCTGTGTTCGGCAGCCAGACCGCTACCCGGTCACCGGGCTGAACGCCGGCCGCCATCAGCGCCCGCGCCATCGTGCGCACCTCGGCCGCAAGCTCGGCGTACGACATCCGCAGCGATCCGTCGATCACCGCGGGACGGTCGCCGTACCGCTTCGAGGACTCTTCCAGAAGGGCGCACAGGGTCTGCGGAGAGTTCGTCACGGTGCTCGCCTCGGTCTCGCGGAATCAAGCAAGTGCTTGGCAGCCTACCGAGGCCGGGCTGGCACGGCTCAGCGAGGCTGCGCCGCCGATCCCTGGCCGTAGCCTCGCCACCACTGCCCGATGAGCCGCACCTTGTCCTGGAACTCCGGGTCGTCCTGCCAGGACGTGACCAGAGGCGCGCGCAACAGCAGGCTCCGGCCCCTGCGCCGGGACACCCGCACCGTGGCCAGCCTCGCCCGGTACCCGCCCTCGGAGGCATGGACCACCCCGTCCCGGTTGCCATGGTCCCTCCTGACCGCCAGCTCCCGCAGGTTCCCCAGAGTCATGCTACGTGGGCCGCTGAAATGGGCAGCTGGCCTCCGCGGCCGCCAGCTCACCGAGGGCGGCTACACGTCCTCGGCTACCGTGAAATAGCTGAGCTTGGGCGCCGTGACGGCAACCGAGCCGAGGTTGGAGGCGCCGGGGCCGGCCCGCCACTCCCGGTAGGCGCGGTCATGGTCTGCTGATTCCCAGGTTTCGCAGAGGAGAACGTGCGCCGGGTCGTTGCTGTCGACCAGTGCGATTACCGGCAAGGCTGCTCCTGTACGTGGGGGAGCTGGCTTCGCCGGAGGCTTGGCAGCCAAGATTACGGCAGCCGCACAGCCTGCCTGATGCGGCCGCCAGGTGGTTGCGCGGGAGACGGGCATGTGAACAGGGTGAGGCCATGGACTTCCAGCATTCCGGTGAGATCTGGCGTGACTTCCCCGAGCTGATTCCGGGGGTTGCGTACGCGGACGGGATAACGCCCGGTGTCACCGCCGACGATCGGGTCGCCCAGTTCACCGCCATCGCGAGCTCCCGGCTCGCCGCGGTACCCGAGAGCGAGCTGCCCGAAATCCGGGCCTGGCGGCGTGCCTTCACCAGGATGGGCCTGAAGCCGACCCAGTACCGGTGCGCGTCAGAGGCGCTGCTGCGGCGCTTCCGGAAGGAAGGAGCCCTCCCCCAGCTGCACCCGCTCGTCGACGTGTGCAACGCCGCCTCTGCTGCCTTCGCGATCCCGGTGGCCGTCTTCGATGTCGCGCAGATCACCCGCTGCCTGGAGGTGAGGTACGCGGCCGGCGACGAGGACTGCCTGACGTTCTCCGGCGAAACAGAGCATCCCGCCCCCGGCGAAGTCATCTTCGCGGACCAGGCCGGGAACGTGCACGCCCGGCGATGGACCAACCGGCAAAGCGGCCTGTCGGCCGTCCGGGCTCAAACAGCCACGGTGCTGATCGTCGCGGAGGCCATGCACGACTCCGCGCCATCGGACGTGCCGGAGCTCATCGCCGCCATCGCCGGCGACGTCAGCGCCCTCTGGTCCATCACACCGAGGACCACGGTGCTGAGCCCGTCGGCACCGCTGTTCACGTTCCCGGGATGACCGCAGCGTCGACCTGACCAGCGGCGCCGAGGCAGACCCTCGCCTGCTAAGGCCGCGCGCCGGAACCCGGCTTGGCCGCACCGCCTGGCCGGCCGGCCCCGCCGCCTAGGTTGGCGCGGACTCGTCGGAGCCAGCCGGGAACGTTGCGCCGGAACGGTGCGGCAGCACGGCGCTGAGGGTCGCCGCGCAGGCAACGAGCACGGGCGGCAGGAACAGCAGGGCCAGGTGGCCGGGGGTGGGCATCCTGAGCAGGTTGTTACCCCGGTGGGCGAGCAGCACCTGAACGGCGCAGGGATAGAACGTGACGCCGAGGAGCAGCAGGAAGAACCGGTTGATCTTCCACAGCACCGCCAGGCCCAGCGCGGCGGCCAGCAGCACGATGCTCGCCACGGCATAGCCCCGGGCGTCTGCGTGCACGAACAGGAACCTCGGCAGGTTCGTTGCGTCGTACCAGAGCGCCGAGGTCTGGAACGCCGCGGCGGTCACGAGCAGCACTGCCGCATGCCGCCAGGTCACCAGGGCGCGGCCGCGCTTCGGTCCCGGCGAGGCGATCAGCGCGGCCGCCTCCGCGAGGTACACGCCGACCGTCACCAGCTGCAGCGGGTCCGGGATCGACGGAACCGACTGCCGGGCCACGAGCCAGTAGACGCTGGACCCGGCCAGCGCCACCAGCGTCGCCCAGCGCAGGCCAAGCAGCGCCAGGACGGCGACGACGATCTGGGTGCCGACGGCGACCAGGAAAAGCTGCACGTGCAGCAGCGATGCCCCGCCGACCTCGCTATGCCTGCTGAGCAACCCGGCGGCGAGCAGGGGCGGTCGCAGGCGGGAGATCTCGAAGCGGTACGGGAACGCCACCTGCAGGACGTCGGCGGCGAGCAAGAACAGCGGGGCGACCAGGCTGAGCAGGGCCAGCCCGTCGGTCACGACCGGGCTGACACCCCGCTGCCCAAGACGGCGAAGCCGGACGCGCAGCGCGCTGGTGATCAGGTTCACCGACTCGCCCGCGCCGGGCCGGCGCTGCCCCCGCCGAGCGCCCGCCATCAGCACCGCGAGGATCTCCTCCTCGTGCTCGCGCCGGTACGCGCGCGGGTACCAGGCCAGCAGCCGCCGGTAGCCGCGCTCCAGCGGCGCGGGCTCGCTCACGCCGTCCCCCCGGCGAGGTCGAGCCGGTCCAGCGCCGCGGTGGCATTGGCCCGCAGCCGGGCGGCCTCAGCGGCCAGCAGCCCGGAGCCCTTGGGCGTGAGCCGGTAATAGCGGCGCAGCCGGCTGTCCACGATCTCTTCGCGGTCGACGTCGATGACCTCGTCCGCGCGCAGCCGGTCCAGCGCCGCGTACAGCGTCCCCGCGCGCAGCCGCACCCGGCCACCCGAGATATCCCGGACATCGGTGATGATCCCGTAGCCGTGCTGGCTGCCTGCGGCAAGCGAGGTGAGGATCAGGAACGTGGCTTCCTGCATCGCCCTGCGTGTCATGCATGCTTTATATGCCGTCGAGCGGTACATTGCAAGCTCTATTGAGCCTTCAGGCCGAGCGGCCGCGGGCCGCCACAGGCAGCCGGTCATCGCCCACCGTGTCTGGGCGGGGCGTTCGGCGCGGCGCTGGCCGTCGGCGGCCGGCCGTCGCGGAGGTCCGCTGCCGTAAGCTCGCGCCATGGCGGAGCTGTTCGAGGCGTCCGCTCTTGGGCCGGTCATGCTGCGCAACCGGGTCATCAAGGCGGCGACGTTCGAGGGCATGAGCTGGCGGGGCTCGGTGAGCGATGCGCTGATCGACTTTCACCGGGCGTTCGCGGCGGGCGGCGTGGGCATGACAACGCTCGCCTACTGTGCCGTCTCAGCGGACGGGCGCGGTGCGCCGAACGAGATCGTCCTCGGCCCCCACGTGCTGCCCGGGCTCCGCCGTCTCGCCGAAGCCGTGCATGCGGAGGGCGCGGCGGTCTCCGCGCAGATCGGCCATGCCGGGCCGGTGGGGCAGCGGCGGGTCACCGGGACGAGGCCGCTGTCGGCCTCGGCCGGCTTCAGCCCGCTGGGCACCCGGCATCACGCCATGTCTGCCGCGGACATCGCGCGTGTCTGCCGTGACTTCGCCGCGGCCGCCCGCCTGCTGGCGGAGGCGGGCTTCGACGCGATCGAGCTGCACATGGGGCACCATTACCTGCTGAACGCCTTCCTCAGCCCGAAGTTCAACAGGCGGAAGGACGACTGGGGCGGCAGCGCCGAGAACCGGGCCCGGTTCCCTCGCACGGTGGCGCGATCCGTCCGTGACGCGGTCGGCGGCCGGCTCGCGGTGACCGCAAAGTTCGAGATGGCCGACGGCGTGCCCGGCGGGCTGTGGCTGGATCAGAGCATCGAGCTGGCCCGCTTGCTGCAGGACGACGGCGCCATCGACGCCCTGCAGCTGACCGGCGGCGGCTCGCTCGCCAACCCGATGTTCCTGTTCCGCGGGGACGTCCCCAGGGAGGAATTCGCGCAGACCCTGCCGCCGCTGCTCAGGCCGGCATTCCGGCTGGCGGGCAGGCGGTTCATGCGTGAGTACCCGTTCCAGGAGGCGTACTTCCGGCCGATGGCACGGCAGTTCCGCGAGGCACTCGATCTTCCGCTGATCCTGCTGGGGGGCATCACCCGGCTGGAGACCATGACCCAGGCGATCGGCGAGGGCTTCGCCTTCGTGGCCCTCGGGCGCGCGCTGCTCCGCGAGCCGGACCTGGTCGCCAAGCTGCGCAGCGGTGAGTCCCGGGAGTCCCTGTGCATTCACTGCAACAAGTGCGTGCCCACCATCTACCGTGGCACCCGCTGCGTTCTGGCAGACCCGTCGGAGCAGCCCGGTATCCGGCTGCTGCGGCCAGGGCCGGGCCGCCGGGCCGGGTAACCGCTGCTGACGCAGGGCAAGCGCCGGGTAGCCGGCCGGGACCGAGCCGATGACCCCGAGGCACTCGACGAAGAAGTAGATGGTCTTGAAGAACTCGAGCAGGTCGCCGTCCTCGAGCCTGATCTTGCGGTACATGACCGTGCGCTGCGCGTCGTAGCCCTCGTGCAGCGCCTTCCAGTCGGCGTAGCTCATGCTCAGCACGTAGGTGGCCGCGAGCGGTTCGTCTGGCCCGGTGATCTGGCAGCCGGTCACCGTGCCGCCGCCCCACTGCACGAGCAGGTAGGCCGGGCTGTCCCCGAGCCCCGCGGGCAGGTCCCGGCAGCCCAGCGCCCACGACGCCGGGTATGCGCTCTTGATCAGCTCGAAGAAGTCCCAGTACTCCTGCAGCTTGCCGGCTTTTGCCTGCTCCGACGGCCCGGCTGCGAGCGCCTGGCGGACCGCGTCCGCCCACTGCTTGCTGAAGAACGTCGGCTCGCCCATGGTCACCCTCCCGCCAGGACCGGCTGCACCTGCTTGATCAGTTCCTCAAGGTCGGGAGAAAGGTCGATGCCGACGTCGTTCAGCTTGCGGCGCAGCTGCTGGAAGAAGAGGATCCGCACCTCGTCCTCGGTCCATCCGAGCGGTTCGAAGTAGATCTGCCGGCTGTTGACCCCAGACACAAACAGGATCGTCCGCAGCGTGTCGTGGATCTCCCTGATCATCGTCGGGTCCTTGCGCACCGCGTCCTGCAGGTAGCGCATGCCGCCCTGCACGTGCCGCGACTCGTCGCGGCAGGTCGCGGTGAAGCCGGTGTAGTAGGCGGGCAGGAAACCGCGCCAGCGGGCGTAGGACAGCGTCACCTTCATCACCGACAACGCCAGCACGCCCTCGATCCACAGGAAGTAGTTAGTGCCGTAGCGCACCCGGGCGCGTTCGTCGTATGGGTTCTGCCGCACCTCGTCCGCCTGGTAGGCCAGCAGGCCGAACGGACCGACGAACGTCTCGGCTACCCACGGGAAGGACGCGTCGAGAACGCTCATGATGTCGTCGCCTTGGAAGCCGACGACTTCCCGGTAGAACCGGTCGAAGAAGACCGTGTGCCGCGCCTCGTCCTCGATCTGCGCGGCGATGTGGACCTTCTCCTCCTCGGTGGCGCCGATCATGAACACCGGAAGCTCGATCTCGACCTGCCGCTCACCGTGGTGAAACCCGGAGGAGACCGCGATGAACGACTGCCTTTCATCCTCGGTCATCTTCTCGTGCCAGTCGATCTTGTCCTGGCTGAAGTCGAGGTCGTAGACGTTCCAGCGCTGCTTCAGGTACTTGCGGTACAGGGTCGTGAAGTCCGGCAGCGACTTCAGGTCCTTGTGCACGTACTCGATGACGTCATCGATGTCGACATCCAGCACCGCCTGCAGGTCGGACTCCTCGATCTGGGTGACCTGCTCGTCGGTCAGCGCCCGGGGGCCTTCGTGCAGCACCGCCGTCGGGCTCTTGCGTTCGGTCATGCCGGCAACCTCCTGCCTCGTTCCGAGCGCCTGGGCGGCGCTCTATCCCGTCCGTTCCGGGGCCAGCGCCCTCACCAGGCGATCCAGCAGCGCAGCCCACTCGCCGTCGTCCACCGGGTGCAGGTCCGCCGTCAGCAGCGTGCTCCCCATCGCCAGCAGCAGGCAGAAATGGGCGAGCGCACCCGGCGACACCGCCGGGTCCAGGTCCCCCTCGGCCTGGCCGGCGCGCACGAGCCCGGCGAGCCAGTCGGCCCGCTCGCCCATATAGTCCCGCATGGGCCCGGCGACGTCGCGGTCGCGGCGGGCGGCGATCAGCGCCTCCACGGCCAGGTAGCCGCGCGCGTCGGGGCGGTGCGGGAGCCACCGGCCAACCTGCAGCAGCAGGTCGGTGACCGGCCGGCCGGGATCGGCGGCCAGCAGGTCGGCCAGCACCCGCCTGCCGTGCGCCCGCAGCGCCGCGACCAGCAGTTCCGCCTTCGAGGCGAAGTGCGAATAGAGCGCGCCGTTGCTGACCCCCGCCGCCGCGGCGATGTCGACCACGCGCGTGCCGTCATACCCGCGCTCGGCGAACACGTCGGCGGCCGCGCGGAGCAGCCGCGCTCGGGTCTCGGCTGGGGTCACCCCGGCGATCCGGCCCATACTGCTATTGAAAAGATTTTCATTTGGTCCGTCAACGCCAGGCGCGTGATCCGTGAACGTTACGCAGGCCGGGGAATGCCCGCGGCAGGCGTCTGTGGCGGCGCCGGCAACGCCACAGGAGCCCGCGGTGGTTCTGCCGCGCGGTCAACTCCGCCCGGAGCGTGCACCCTGGGTGACGAGCCCCCAGGCACGCTCAGGCGCCGGGTTAAGCCGGCCGCGTGGCCTTCGGCACGTAATCGAAGAACCGGTGCGTGAAACCGCCTCCGGTCCATTCGGCCCGCAGGCGGGTCCGCCGCTCCGCGCGCCGCAGCCCCGAGAGCAGCCGCCGGTTGACGTCGCGGGCGTCGTCCCCGTCCATGACGCCCTCCACATGCAGCCCGTCCGGCGTCTCGGTTACCACAGCGCCGGTGACCACGTCCGACAGCACCGGGCGGACCGCGGCGATGTCGTCCGAGCTCACGTCTGCCACAAGGCTGAACCGTGCCATCCCGCCAGTCTGCCACGGCATGCTCACGTCCTGGGCGGGCGCGGCTCCGCGGCGAGGCTCGCGTGATGGCCGAGGTCGGTGACCGCCGGGGCGGGCGCGGTGGTGGTCAGCGCGGCGCGGATCGCCGCGCCCAGCGCCCTGGCCACGGGCGGCGGGAACGCGTTGCCGACCTGGCGGTAGGCGGCCGTCTTGCGTCCCGAGAACGACCACGCGTCGGGGAAGCCCTGGATCCGGGCCACCATGCGCGTCGTCAGCTTGGGCAGGTGGTGCACGGGCACGTCGGGACCGGGCGCCTCGTTGGCGATGCCAAGCCCGTCGACCGCCAGCTTCTTCCAGGCCTCGCGTGCCCGGGTGGGGCCCAGGTCCGGCCCGCCGTGCTTCTTGCTGCCGCCGACGATCGTCGGCGCCACGCCCCGGGCCTTGCCCCGCCAGTCCCCCGCTCCGGGCCATCCGTGCTCGCTCATCAGCTCGTGCAGCGTGTCACCGACCGTCGGCGGCGGGACGGGCGACGGCCGCGGCCACCGGAAGTGGCCCGCCCAGGGGTCCCGCATGGCCACCAGCACGAACCGGGGCCGCAGCTGCGGGACCCCGTGCTCGCTGGCCTGCACCACGTCCCACCAGGTCCGGTAGCCGAGGCCGTGCAGGTGGTCAAGCACCTGGGCCCGGTAGCCGTCGAAGCGGTGGGTCGCCAGCCCCGGAACGTTCTCCAGCAGGACCGCGCGCGGGCCGGTCTCCCCGACCAGGCGCAGCGCCTGCGGGAACAGGTCACGGTCGTCCTCCTGGCCGAGGCGCTTCCCGGCGATCGAGAACGGCGGGCAGGGCACGCCCCCGGAGAGCAGGTCGATGCCGGTGAACGCGCAGCCGTCCAGGTGGTGGACGTCATCCTCGATGATCTTCCACTCGGAACCCCGGTTGGCCCGCAGGGTTTCGCAGGCGTCGTGGTCCAGCTCGACCGCCGCCTCGTGGGCGAACCCGGCCTGCTCCAGGCCAAGCGACTGACCGCCAGCGCCGGCGCAGATCTCAAGGCAGGTCAGCTCGCCCACGGTTCCTCCAGCACTCGGGTCGCATCGATTCTGCCCGCGGGCACCGACAATAGGTGTGACCCACGCCGATGCGCGGTCACCAAGAGGCAAGGGTGTCGAGCAGCAGCTCGTAGCTGAGCAGCCTGCGCTGGCCCACCACCTCCTTCCATGCCTCCTGCTGGTCGGCGTTGGCGTTCCCGGTCACGCTGGCGTCGAGCGCGTCGAACGCGACGTGGTATACGGCATCCACCTCACCGGTCCCCCGGGCGATCGAGGCCAGCCGGCTGGGCAGCGGCTCGGCGGTGACGGTCACCAGGTGGGGCTGCCGGCCACGGCGGTGCCGGATCATCTGCAGGCACTCGTGGCGGATGTTCTGCACCCGGTCGGAGCGGATCGTCCACTTGCAGGAGATCGCCGCGTGCAGCGGGGGCAGGCCCGACGCCGTCACAACCTTGCCCAGGGCCACCGTCACATCGGGCCTGATCAGGTAGTCCATGCCCACGGTGATGCGGAGCTCCGGGTTGGCGCGCACCAGCTCGGCGACGCTGCTGAGGTGGGCGTACTGGTCGAACTGGGTGATCAGCGCGCCGCGCGCCACCAGCCAGCTCCGGTCGGCGTGCAGCAGCGGCAGCTGCTCGCCGAGGTGGTCGCGGACGGCGAGCTCCAGCGGCCCGCCAGGGTCCTTTGGCACGTCGGAGGGCACCGCGCGGGCCACGCCGAGGCAGTCCAGCATCCCGGCGCCGATCCGCATCGATTCCGCGTTGTCCACGTCGGCGAAGTTCGGCACCAGGGCCCAGCCGAGCTTGTTCTTGCCGCTCGGCTTCCAGCCCAGCAGGGCGCGGGCGAACGGCGCGGTCACACGCTGCCTCCTTAGCCTGGGGACGACAGCGATTCTGGCACCACACGCCGGAGCCGGCGATGGCACACCGAGCGCGGCGGGCATGCGCGCGCGCCGGGCTGCGGCTCACACCTGTGCAGTTGGCCTGGTGTAGTGCCAGGATTGTCGGGTGAAATAAGCGCATATCATGTCTGACGGCCCGGGAGGGGGGGTGCGATGGCCGACGAATCCGCCGGGCAAGCCGACCGGCTGCCGGCGATGGCCGCTCCAGGCTCACGGGTCGCGGGGTACCTGCTCGAGAGCCAGATCGGCGCGGGCGGGATGGCGGTCGTGTTCCGCGCCCGGGATCAGCGGCTGAACCGCATGGTCGCGCTCAAGGTGCTGGCGCCGGGCCTGGCCGCTGACGAGGGATTCCGGCTGCGCTTCATCCGGGAATCGCGGGCGGCCGCGGCGGTGGACGATCCGCACATCATCCCGGTCTATGAGGCCGGCGAGGCGGACGGCGTGCTGTTCATCGCGATGCGCCTGGTCGTCGGCGGCGACCTGCGGTCCGTGATGCTTCGCGAAGGCCCGCTGTCGGCCGCCCGGGCCGCCGCCTTACTGTCCCCGGTCGCCTGGGCGCTGGACGCCGCGCACGGCGCGGGGCTGGTCCACCGGGACGTCAAGCCGGCGAACGTGCTGGTGGATGCGCGCCCCGGCCGCCCGGAGCACGTGTACCTGTCGGATTTCGGGCTGAGCAAGCGCGCCGCGGCGGCCGGGCTGACCGGGTCCGGGCATTTCATGGGCACCGCGGAGTACGCGGCCCCGGAGCAGATCAACGGCCGGCCCGTGGCCGGGGAGGCCGACCAGTACGCCCTGGCGTGCCTGGCCTTCGAGGCGCTGACCGGGACGGCACCGTTCGCGCGTCCCGAGCCCATGGCCGTGCTGTGGGCGCACCTGTCCGAGCCGCCGCCCTCGCTGGCCCTGCTGCGGCCCGACCTTCCCCGCGGGGTGGATCAGGTCATCGCGAAGGCGCTGGCAAAGGAGCCGCACCACCGGTACGGCAGCTGCCGGGACTTCACCGACGCGCTGCGGAATGCGCTCGGCCTGGCCCCGTACGACGCTTCCGCCAGCGCGGCGCTTGCCCGCGCGCAGGCCGCCGAAGAGGAGCCGGGCCCGGCAGACCCGGGGTCACCGGACGAGCCCGGCCCGGCGGTCATCCCCCCAGCCAGCGGCCCTCGCCGCGGCCGGCACGTTTCCAGCGGCGAGGAGACCACGCCGCGCCGGCCCCGCTACCGCCGCGCCGTCGTGGCCGCGCTGGCGGCGGTCGTGCTGGCCACCGTGGCGGCCGTCACGGCCACGCGGCTGAGCTCGGCGGGCCACCTCCATCCGGCCTCCGCGAGCGGGGGCGCCGCCCAGCCGCAGCCCGGCAGCGCCGGGGCCCCGCCCGCCATCGGCGTGAGCCGCATCGCCACCCTGGCCGACCCCAGCAGCGCTGGCGTCGACGCGGCCGCGTTCAGCCCGGACGGCAGGCTCCTGGCCACCGCCGACCATGACGGCAGCACCTACCTGTGGGACGTCGCCACCGGCCGCCTGGTCGCCACCCTGACCGACCCGGGCAGCAACGGCGTGGCGTCGGCCACGTTCAGCCCGAACGGCAAGCTCCTGGCCACGGCCGACCAGGACGGCAGCACCTACGTGTGGGACATCGCCACCCGCACCCTGATGGCGACGCTGACCGGCCCGGGATTCCAGGGCGTGGCGTCGGCCGCGTTCAGCCCGCACGGCGAGACGCTGGCCACCGCGGACCACGACGGCAGCACCTACCTGTGGGGCTCGGGCGGAAGCCTCATCGCCACCCTGTCCGATCCCGGCAGCAACAGCTCGGTGTACGGGGTCGCGTTCAGCCCGGACGGCCAGACCATGGCCACCGCCGACCTTGACGGCAGCGCCTACCTGTGGGACATCGCCACCGGCAACCGCATCGCCACCCTGACCGTTCCGGGCGGCTTCTCCGTGTACGGGGTCGCGTTCAGCCCGGACGGCAAGATACTGGCCGCCGCGGACCAGGATGGCAGCGCCTACCTGTGGGACGTAGCCACCCGCCGCCGCATCGCCACCCTGACCGACCCCGGCAGCAACAGCAACGTGTCGTCGGTCGCGTTCAGCCCGGACGGCGACATCCTGGCCACCGGGGACCTTGACGGCAGCGCCTACCTGTGGGACATCGCCGCCCGCCGCCGCATCGCCACCCTGACCGACCCCGGCAGCAACAGCAGCATGTCGTCGGTCGCGTTCAGCCCGGACGGCAGCATGCTCGCCACCGCCAACCAGGACGGCCTCACCTATCTGTGGCGCATCGCGGGAGGCAGCCCGGATAGCTGACCGGCGCGGGCGGCCCGGCGCAGGGCTTCAGGGAAGCCCACTGTCGGCGGCCCGGAGTAGGAACATAGCGTGATATTCCCCTGGCGATCCGCCGAGCGGGACCCGGTCTTCCGCGTCCAGGCCAGCGCCTGCCGGTGACGGCGAGCCGTGCCGCAGGCAGCAGGGACCCCGCGGGCGTGCCCGGTGTGCCGCCAGCGGCTGGAGGCCGGCGGCGCCTGCCGGAACTCGCTGTGCCGGGACCCGGGCCGCAGCATCGAGCGCATCGACGCGGTCGCCTACCACTCGGGAGCCATGCAGGACAGGATCCAGCGCTACAAGTACGAGGGCGAGGCCGGCTGGTCGCTGGTGTTCGGCCGGCTGGTGGTGGGCTGGCTCGGCGCGCACGCCGCCGGCGACCCTCCCGGCCTGATCGTGGCGAACCCGACCTACCTGGATCCCGGCCAGCCGGGGCCCGGTCACATCGAGGCGATCATCAGGGCGGCCGCCACGGCCGATCCCGGCGGCCGCTGGCCCTTTGACGTCCAGGTGCCCGCGGCGATCGTGAAGACGGAGCCCACGCAGCGGTCGGCAGGCCGGAGCTTCGCGGAAAAGCAGATCACCGCGGCGGCGCTGCGCGAGGTCCTGAAGATCCCCGACCCGGCCCGCACGGCGGCGCGCACGATCCTCGTCGTTGACGACGTGTGCACCACAGGGAGGCAGCTCAACGCCGTGGCCGACTGCCTGATGCGCGAGGGGAGGGCGGCCAGGGTCCGCGGCCTGGTCTTAGCCCGTGCGCCCTGGCGCTGACGCTGCCTGACCGCGGCTGGCCGGCTCCCCGCTGCCCGGCATGACCCACGGCTGCCTGGGCGTGTCGTCGAAGCGGAGCCCGGGCCTGCCGGGCAGCGTACCGGTGATCGTGAGGCTGAACGGGCGGACGTACTCGACCTGCCGGCCGGCGGTCAGCCGGAACGGCCGGTCGTGCCCCGGGTAGATGACGTCGGCCATGCCGACGGCGCGGTCGATGCTGGCCACCGCTTCGCCGGCGTCCCAGAAGACAAGCGGTGACTGCCGGGTCAGCGCGGTGCTCGCAGAGTGCAGCGCGTCACCGGTGACCAGCGACAGGCCCTGCTCGCCCTGGACGGCAATGCCGATGCTGCCGGGCGAGTGGCCGGGCAGGTCCACCACGCCGACGCCGGGCATGAGCTCGTCACCCTCGGCGATCTCGCGGACCTGCATCCGTTCCAGGATGGCCCCGGTCCACGCGGGCGTGGCCCAGTCGTTCGGGTGCGGCTGCCCGCAGTAGCGGCGCTCGTCCGGGTGCAGGCACACCGGGGCGTGCGCGAACACGTCGATGTTCTGCATGTGATCCCAGTGCCCGTGGGTCAGCACGACCAGGTCGATGTCGCCGGGGGCCAGGCCCCGGCCGGCCAGCGCGTCGAGCAGGTACGTCCGCCGGCCCACGTGCGCCGGGTCGACCAGGATCCGCAACGGCCGGCCGTCCGCGCCGGGCCCCTCGATGAGGATGACCTCGCACATGGCGATCCGCCCGGCGTCGGTGTTGATCCCGAAGCCATCCAGCACGACGTCGATCCGCGGGGCTGTCACGGGAGTCACACACCCAGCATGGCACCTGCACCCGCGCAGGCAAGCCGGCCGGTCACATCGCGAACGGCGGGCCCGGCGGCTCGCCCCACCATCCGCGCACGAAGCCCTGCGCCCGCGCGCAGGCCCCGGCGAGCGGGCCGCCCTGATGGCCCAGCGCGTCGCGGATGAGCTCGCCGATCGTGGTCCCCGCGGCGGCCAGCACCTGCTCCGGCGTCGCGTCAAGGGCCGACCGGTAGCCGATCACCGCTCCCGCGTTGCACACGAAGTCGGGCAGCGCCAGGATCCCCCGCCGGCGCAGCACGTCCGCGCCCCCGGCGGTGTACGGCGCGTTCGCCGCGGGCGCGATGACCCGCACGCTCGGCGGCAGCAGCCCCGCGATCCGGGTGCCGATGACCCCGGGACGGGCTCCTGGCACCACCACATCGGCGCCCACGGCGCTGAACAGGTCGGCGGGCGGGCCCACGGGCAGGCCGTAGTGGGCGACGCAGGCGTCCGCGTGCACGTCGCGCAGCGCGAGCAACAGCCCGATGTCCAGCCCTCTCGGGTCGCAGATGTACCCGGCCAGCGTCGACACCGCAGCCACCCGGCCGCCGCGGCGGATGACCTCGCGCGCCACCCCGCCGCCCACCTTGCCGAAGCCCTCGATCGCCACGCTGCGGCCTTCCCAGCCCCAGCCCCACTGGGTGCGCAGCGCCGTGTCAGCGGCCACGGCCACGCCGTACCCGGTGAGCACGTCCTCGAACGGCACGCCGCTCACCACCGCCCGCATGGCCGCCGGCGCAGCGCGGTCCTGGCGCAGCGGCGCGAAGTCTTCCTCGGACGTGCCCATGTCGGGCCCGGTCAGGAAGCGGCCCGCGTCGGTCATCGGCCGGACCTCCGCGCAGAACCTGGCCATCAGCCCGGCCTTGCCCGCGGCATCCGCCGGGTCGCCGCGCACGCCCGCCTTGGCGCCGCCGATCTTGACCCCGAGCGCCCCGTACTTATAGGTCATCGCCCTGGCCAGGAGCGCCACCTCGGCGGCGGTGACGTCCGGCGCCAGCCGCGTCCCGCCTGCCGACACCGCGGCGCCGGGAAGGTCGAAGACCACGAACCCGGGGACCGAGCTCAGCTCGATGATCTCCGGGCCGGGATCGCGTTCCGCGACCGGTTCGTTTGCCATGCCATCTCCGATGAGCCGACCACCAAACCACCCCAACGACAACGGAACTTACAGCGCCGTGCTTCCGGCCACGACCGCTGGCCAGCCGGCGCGGCCCGGGCCCCGGCAGGCCCGCCTCACCAGAGGTGCGAGCGCGGCGAGCGGAGCGCCCGCAGTGACCTCTCGAACACGTCCAGCCTGGCGCGGACTGCCGCGGCCCCCCCGGCCCCGCCGCCGGCGTTGCCGATGTCCGCCATCGCGGAGCGAACCGCCCGCAGCGACACGAGCGCTTCATCGGCGCTCGCCCGGTCCTCGGGGTCCGCGGCCGTCTGGCGCAGCACGTGCAGCTCCTGGGCAAGGTCATCCGCGCGGCGCTGGATGTCGGCCCAGCGCGCGGCGCCGCCCGGGGCCTCCAGCGCGTCCGGGCGCAGCGCCGCGTTCATCTCGCCGTGCAGCGCCGACCCCTTCTCGTACGCGTCGATCGCCTTGGCGATCCAGCCGCCGGTGACCACAGAGCCGCGCGCCCCCATGTAGCGGAAGACCAGCACGACCACGCCCAGGCCGATGACCACGGCGATGCCGATGACGATCCACAGCCAGGCCGGTGGCGAGTCGGGCCCGCCGGCTCGCGCCGCGGCTCCGGCCGGCCGGGCGGCGGCCGCGAAGAAGACCCCGTTCCTGGTCAACCGCCACATGCCGGGTCCCTTCCGTATCCTCGCGTTCCACAAAATTCCCTAAGGCAGCACATTGCAATCCAGAACCGGGCCAGCGGCCCCAGGCCGCCGCCGACAGCAGGTACCGGGCATGGACCCGGCTAGCCGCAGGCTAGTTACTTCGACCTGAAAAACCCGCGTCAGGGCGCGTGACGGTGTGAGGCCCCGACGCGGTTCCCGCCGCGGGACCGGCCGCCGTCGACGCGGAGCTGAACGGCAGCACCAGCGCCAGGACGGCGGCTATGGCGGCTGAGAGGAAGATCAGCCGGCGGCGGGCGGGGTGCATGTCCTGAGTCTGGAAGAACCGGGCAGCGGTCAGGCGGAGCGGCGCCCGGAGGGGCCGAGGCTGACGGTCAGGGTGAGGCCGAGCGCTGTGGCGAGGCGTTCCAGCAGCGGCAGGGTGGGGGTGGTGCCGCCGGCCTCGAAGCGGGCGATGCCGGGCTGGGTCATCCCGGCCCGCTCGGCGAGCTGGCGCTGGGACCAGCCCAGTTCCTCCCGCCGGGCGCGGACCGCCTCGGCCAGTTCGAACCGCGGCCGTGCCTGCTCGTAGGCTGCGGCTGCCTCCGGGCGGTGCATGCGGGCCGATGCCCTGGGGAGAGACGAACCTTAGGCCACCTGCGAAGTTACCACCCTGCGTCACAGCTCGGGTCGTGCCGGGATTAGTCAAGATCTCCTCGAGTGCCTCCTGACCTGCCGTATTGATCCGGGCTGGTCCACCGGCCGTCGGTCCGAATACCTCGCCGGCCTTGGCGAAGGCCCTACCTGCGCGAGTAAGGTTGCCACCCGCATCTGCTGGATCGGGGTCCCGGCCTGATGCAGCGAGGTCGTCGAGTGTAGGACAGTTGTGGACCAGGATGGGTGCTGCCGCGGTGTCGATGTAGAAGTCGTGGTCGCCTGTGATCGTCAGGTCCCACATCCAGCCCCTGGTGTCGGCAGGCACGAAGCCGCCCAGCACGACCGGGCCGGTCCCGGCCGGGGTGCGCAGGTAGCTGCCATGCCGGAGCGCTGCAGCTTTGACCCACTGGTGTCGGGTCTGGTCCCAGAACAGGTGGCTGCTGGTGGTCTGGATGACGGCTGTGCCGTGGCCGGTGCGGATGCGCAAGTCGTAGCGGTCTGTGTCGTGGTGGACCAGGACCGCGGCGATCGGCTCGGCCTGCGTCTTGCCCGTCTTGACGTTCGTCGCTAGTACCTTGTCGCCGGGTTTGAGCTGGCTGATGGGGATGGCGGCGCCGGAGGCGAGCAGGACCTTCGTGCCGGCGCTGAAGGACATCCCGCCGCACGTAGCTGCATCGGCCGCATCGGCGCCTGCGTCTTCTGCGGCTTCTTCTGCGGCAAAGACCGTTCACGAGGCAGACTTCTTGGCCTCCTCGACGCATCGCATCCAGTCACTCCAGGCCGCCGGATCCAACGGCTCTCCATCCGCCTCCAGCGTAATGTCCGCGATCAGGGTCTCCATATCGTTGCCAGCATGAGCGTAGAACTGCTCCAAAAACAGCTTCATGGCAATGAAAGCTTGGCGTTCGCTCATGGGCATCTGACCGTCTCCCTAGAAACGCGGGATTTCATTTATGCCACCATTTGTTATCTCAACGCCGTTGCGCACCTCCACCCAGACCTGCCGACCGTCTGGAAGAAGCTGGCGATAGACGCTTATGCTTCCTCCAGGGCCTCGCGTTCCGGCGAAGTTCTCCGGGTTGACCGCGTCTTGCAGTAGTGCCCGATTCTCAGCAGTGTCCTCCGGCAGGTGACCGGGGGCGTCACGGAAGATGTGCGACGTGTCCTCCCGAAACTCGGGCCCGCAGTTGTGGACGAGAACCGAGCCGACAACGGTGTCGATGTAGAAGTCGTGGTCGTTGCCGCCGGGGACGGACAGGTCCCACATCCAGCCGACCGGGTTGGCCGGTGTCCATCCTGCGACCACGGTCACGCTAGCACCGTTCGGGCCGCGCAGGTGGTCGCCGTACTTCAGGGCGTCGGCCTTGATCCACCTGTGCCCGGTTAGGTCCCAGAACAGGTGATTGCGCGTGGTGTCGATCACCGCGGTCCGGTGGCCCGCTCTGATCGTCAGGTCGTAGCGGTCGGTGTCGTGGTGAAGCAGCACGGCGGTGACGGTTTCTGCCGAGGTCTTGCCGGTGCTGGTGTTGGTGGCGAGGACCTTATCACCGGGTTTGAGGCTGGCGATGGGGACGGCTACGCCGGTGGCGAGCAGGACCTTGGTGCCGGCGGTGAAGCTCTCCCCGCCGCCGGTGACGCAGGACTCCACGGCGTCGGTCAGGTCGCTTCCGGCGTCTTCTGCGGCAAGGCTGGCGTCTTGGCTACGTCTTGCCTAGCCCGCGAGGCTCTCATCTTCGTTACTAAACTTCACGATTTTGACGAAGTATTGGACCTGAGGCTTGTTTTCAACGAGAGCATTGAGCCGCCTGGCCTCTGCGTCAGCACGGTGCGGGTCCGAAAAGGCGGCTTTCAAGGAGACCCAGTCCTGAGGGTTCTCCGTGTCGTACCGCGTAAATCGCACGATCACCGCAATCTCCCGAGTTCGTTGTGGCTCCACGTTAGCCCCCATGCACTATTTGCCCGATTAGATCTCCCGAGATCGGGTTCCACACGTCGCCAGTCGGACCAAACCCTAGGTCGAAGTCCGGCGGGAGTCCCTCCGCCAGCTTGATGGCGTGAAGCTGATCACTGAATTCGATGGAATCAACGCCGTGGTTCAGGCTCAACCGCTGGAAGGCGTAGTTTTCATCAGTTGTAATGTTACGGACTGCCCTCTCGGGCAACTCGGCCATGTTCGTGCATGAGTTATGGACGAGGATGGCCGTGGCATCAACGTCGATGTAAAAGTCGTGGTCGTTGTTGCCGGGCACAGTGAGATCCCACATCCAGCCGTCGCGGTCCCTGGGCGCTTGGCCGCCGATGACGGTTACTGTCTTGCCGTCGGTGGTGCGGAGGTGGTCTCCGTGCCTGAGGGCTGCGGCCTTGACCCACTGGTGCCGGGTGAGGTCCCAGAAGAGGTGCCCGCTGGTGGCGCGGATCACAGATGTGCCGTGGCTGGTCATGATCTTCAGGTCGTACAGGTCCGTGTCGTGGTGGACCAGGACGGCGGCGACGGGCTCGGCTGAGGTCTTCCCGGTCTTCGCATTAGTGGCGAGGACCTTGTCGCCTACCTTGAGCTGGCTGATCGGGATCACCGCGCCGGAGGCCAGCAGGACCCTGGTGCCGGCGGTGAAGGACTGCCCGCCGATGCCGACGGGGCAGGCGTCATCGGCATCGGCTCCCGCGTCTGCTCCGGCCTCGTCGGCGACGTCGGCGCTGGCGTCTTCTGCGGCATCATGTGCTTCACAGGAAAGCCGATGGCAAAGAAGCTCTTTCGGACGACGCCACTTCTACCCAGAGGCGATCTTCGTGGACAGTCGTACCAATTACTAGTGTGCCGTCGGCCCTCAGCCAGTGCGGATCATCGGGCAAGAACGGGTACCCCCAGTCAGCGATGCTGTTCGAGTAGTTAAGGATTATAGCCGCCACGTCTGCGTCGAACCGGTAGCTAGCAAGCCGCGCAAGCTTGCCGAGACCGAGCTGGCTTCCCGGCCACTCTGCGGCGTCCCTCGATCCGGCAGCCCAGGGCGACAGGTCGGAAAGCAGCTGAGCTCGTTTCAGCGGACGAGACGGGTAGATCACGAGTACCAGGCGCGACGCAACTGTCTGCGCCCAATGCAGCATGTCGGAGTATTGAACTCCCGAAACCAGATTGAACGGAACTTCAATGCGCTCAGTGGCCGTCATGGAGTCACCTGTATGTGAATGTTGGCGATCTTGATGTGCAAGATCTGATCCCAGTAGCCATTCCCAGTGTGGGTCATCGGACCATGGTTCCGGATCCCATACTCGTCAGCCCAGTCGTTGAGAGTCGACGCTTCGTCTTCGGAGATTCCACCTGGGTTCCTGGACGCCCGTTGCGCCAGTTTCAGCAGTGCATCCTGATCCTCGTTGAACGACTGACCCACCGGGCAGTTGTGGACGAGGACGGTGGCGATGCTGGTGTCGATGTAGAAGTCGTGGTCGTTGCCGCCGGGGACGGACAGGTCCCACATCCAGCCGACCGCGTCTGGCGGGGTGCGCCCGCCGGCGACGGTCACAGTAGCACCACTGGGGGTGCGCAGGTGGTCGCCGTGTCTGAGGGCGCCTGCCTTGACCCACTGGTGGCGGGTGAGGTCCCAGAACAGGTGGTTGCGGGTGGTGTGGATGATGGCGTCGTGGTGCCCGGTGCGGATCGTCAGGTTGTAGCGGTCGGTGTCGCGGCTGACGATGACCGCGGTGACGGTCTGGGCCGAGGTTTTGCCGGTCCTGGTGTTGGTGGCCAGGACCTTGTCGCCGGGTTTCAGCTGGCTGATGGGGATGGCGGCGCCGGAGGCGAGCAGGACTTTGGTTCCGGCGGTGAAGCTGT
>JASHPR010000181.1 GCA_030038015.1 Streptosporangiaceae bacterium | reverse complement strand
AGCTCCACGTCGCCGATCACCGGGACGCCCGCCGCCGCAGCCTCGGCGAGCAGCGGCGTGCCGGGCTTCCACCCTGGCGTGGTGACCACAAGATCGGTTCCCGGGGGAAGCTGCGGGACGGGCCGCAGCTCGACGGCGACGCCGAGGCCGGCCAGCTCGCCCGCGACCTGGCGGTTGGCGTCGTCGTCCCGGGCGTCGACGGCCGTGACCGCGGCGCCGCGGGCCGCGAGAACCCTGGCCACCGGCGGCCCGGAGACGCCGAGCCCGTTGACGCACACCCGCAGCCCGGCGAGGCGGGCGGCCAGGCCGGCCGGCGCCGGGTCCGCCGCCTCCCGCTCATCGCGCGCGCGCTGGGCCCACATCCGGCTACCCCGGCAGCCAGGCGACGTAGAAGATGCCGAGGCCGAGCGCGATGAACAGGCCGGCGATCAGCCAGAACCTGACCACGATCGTGGTCTCGGCCCAGCCCAGCAGCTCGAAGTGATGCTGCAGCGGGGCCATCTTGAACACCCGGCGGCCGGTCATCTTGTACGACCCCACCTGGATGATCACGGACATGATGATGATCACGAACAGGCCGCCCAGGATCACCAGCAGCAGCTGGGTCTTGGTGCACACGGCCAGCCCGGCGAGCACGCCGCCGAGCGCGAGCGAGCCGGTGTCACCCATGAAGATCCTGGCCGGCGGCGCGTTCCACCACAGGAACCCGAAGCAGGCGCCGGCTACCGACGCGGCGACCACGGCGAGATCCAGCGGATCGCGGATGGGATAGCACTGCGGGGTCAGGCTGACCGTGCAGTCGTTCTTCAGCTGCCAGATCCCGATCAGCACGTACGCGGCCAGCACCAGGATCGTGGCGCCGGTGGCCAGCCCGTCAAGGCCGTCGGTCAGGTTCACCGCGTTGGACCAGCCGGCGATCATGAGGACGATCCACAGCACGAACGGCAGCACGCCGATCGCGGGCCCCACGTCCCTCAGGAACGAGATGTGCGCGTCCGCCGGCGTGATGTCGTACCCGTCCGGGTGGTGCAGGACCTCCACGGCGAACACCGCGCCCACCACCGCCTGGCCGGCCAGCTTGGCGCCGCTGCGCAGGCCGAGGCTCCGCTGCTTGTAGATCTTGATGAAGTCGTCGACGAAGCCGACCGCGCCCAGGCCGGTCATCAGCGCCAGCACCAGCAGGCCGGACCACGTCATCGTGTCCTTGGTGAGCTCGTGCCCGCAGAGGTAGCCGATCAGCGAGGCGACCACGATGACCGCGCCGCCCATCGTCGGCGTGCCGCGCTTGGTCAGGTGCGCGGTCGGGCCGTCCTCCCTGATCTCCTGGCCGTAGCCGCGCCTGGTGAAAACCCTGATCGCGAGCGGCGTGCCGAAGAGCGCCAGCACCATGGCGACGCCCGCGGAGACGAGGATCGTCTTCACAGCGGCTGTTCCCCGGTCAGCGCCATCGCCACCCGCTGCAGGTTGGCGGCTCGCGACGCCTTCACGAGCACCACGTCGCCCGGCCTGGCGAGCCTGCCGACCGCCGCCACCGCCGCTTCCGCGTCGGGCACCTGCAGCAGCTCGCCACGCCAGGACCGCTCCGCCTTGGCCCCGGTCAGCATCGGCGCGGCCTCCTCGCCCACCACGATCAGCCCGGCCAGGCCGGCCTGCGCGGCCTGGCGGCCCGCCTGCTCGTGCAGCGCCTCCGCCTCCGCCCCCAGCTCGGTCATGTGCCCGAGCACCGCGAACGCGCGCCCGCCGTCGGCCATCGCGGCCACGGCGGACAGGGCGGCGCTGACCGCCTCCGGGTTGGCGTTGTACGCGTCGTTGACGACCGTCACGCCGTCGGGGCGCGTGGTCACCTCCATCCGCCACCTGCTCCGGGCGGTGGCGGCGGACAGCCCGGCGGCGACGCTGCCGACCTCCATGCCGAGCTGGCCGGCCAGCGCCGCGGCGGCCAGCGCGTTGGCGACGTTGTGCTCGCCGTGCAGGCGCAGCCGCACCTGCGCGGATCCGGCCTCGGTGACCAGCGTGAAGGCGGGCCTGCCCGCCCCGTCGAGCGCGACGCCGGCCGCGCGGACGTCGGCGCCGGGCGCCCGGCCGAAGGTCACCACCCGCGCCGCCGTGCGCCCGGCCATGGCCAGCACCCGCGGGTCGTCGGCGTTCAGCACGGCCACGCCGCCGGCCGGCAGCGCCGCGGGCAGCTCGGCCTTGGCCCGCGCGACGTCGTCGACGCTGCCGAACACGCCGGCGTGCGCGTGCCCGACACACAGCACAACGCCGAGCCGCGGCGGCGAGACCTGGCACAGCGAAGCGATGTGGCCGGGCCCGCGCGCCGACATCTCCGCCACCAGGTACCTGGTCTCGCCGGTCACCCGCAGCACGGTCAGCGGGTGGCCGATCTCGTTGTTGTAGGAGTTCAGCGGGGACACCGTGGGGCCCAGCGACTCGATGAGCTGCGCGGCAAGGTCCTTGGTCGTGGTCTTCCCGGCCGATCCGGTGATCGCGGCGATCGTCAGGCCGGGCAGCCGGTCAACCACGGCCCGGGCCAGCGCGCCCAGTGCGGCGAGCACGTCGGGAACGATCAGCGCGGGCACGCCGACCGGCCTGGCCGCGAGCACGGCCACCGCGCCCGCCGCGACCGCCGCGGCGGCGAAGTCATGCCCGTCGGCCCGGCTGCCGGGCAGCGCCG
>JASHPR010000180.1 GCA_030038015.1 Streptosporangiaceae bacterium | reverse complement strand
CGACCGGGAGGTGGCGCGGCTGCTGCGGGAGGCCGAGGAGCGGGCGGTGGACCTGCTGCGGTCGCACCGGGATCAGCTGGACCAGCTGGTGGGGCTGCTGCTGGAGCGGGAGACGGTGGACGGGGCGGAGGTGTACCGGATCGTGGGCAAGCCCGCGCCCGAGCACCGGCCCGAGGAGATGGCCATCGGCCCGCACGCCAGGGCGGCGGCCAGCAAGGCGGCGCGGAACGGCCACGGCACGTCCCGGCCGGGCGGCCGCAGCACGTCCTGACCGGGCGGCCGCAGCGGGTCCGCTGCCGCAGGGGCCAGAATGAGCTCATGAGCGAATCACTCGGCTACCAGGGCTACCCCCGCTCCCCTTCTGGCTATCCCGGCTACCCAGGCGCCGGACCGGTAACCCGCGACCGCGCGCGCACCCTGTTCGGGCAGACGATGGGGTACGTCGCGGTCACCGCGGCCATCTTCGCGCTCGGTGCCTACCTGGGCCGCCACCTCTCCTCAGGCGTGGGCATCGCCGCATTCATCGCCGCGTTCGCCTGCCTGATCGCCATGCGGTTCGCCGCGCGGTCGTCATCCGGGCTGACGGTGGCGCTGCTGGCCGCGTTCGGCGTGCTGATCGGCCTGGCGCTGGCGCCCACGCTCGCCTACTACGCGAGTGCCAACCCGCGGGTGCTCTGGCAGGCCGGCGGCGCGACCGCGTTGTTCATCGCCGGGTTCGGGACGGCGGGCTACGCCACGCGGCGCGACCTGTCGGCGATCGGGCGGATCTGCTTCTGGGCGCTGCTGGCCCTGATCGTGGCCGGCATCGTGCTGATCTTCGTTCATGTCCCGCACGGCGAGCTGATCTGGTCCGTGCTCGGCCTGGTGATCTTCGCCGGCTTCACCATGTTCGACTTCCAGCGGCTGCGGCGGTCTCGGGACATCAGCTCCGCGCCCCTGCTGGCCGCGTCGATCTTCCTCGACATCCTGAACGTGTTCCTGTTCTTCCTGCGGATCTTTTCCAGGAACAATTAGCCGCCCGCAGACGGGGAGCACGCCGGCCGCTGCCTGATCCCGGAAGGCCGCGGACCCCTCCCGCCCCACGAGCACCACCGCGGCGACAGCCCTACCACAGCGGCGAGAGGCGTGATGCGAAGCCGCGGGCTATTCCACTGCGGAACTGAGCGCCTTCACTGCGGGCCCGAGCGGCCCGGGGTCGTCCCGGGCCGCGGACCCGAGCGGCCGGGCTGGCCGCCGGCGCCGGCCGTCACATCCGGCCGACGGCTTCTTCCAGCGCCTTGTCGATGTCCTTCCGCGGAACGCCCAGCTCCTCGGCTGTCTCCTTCTCGGCCCTGGTCACGGCCTTCTGGATGGCCTGCTCGATCTTGGTCTCGCCGACCACGATGAGGCCCGCCTGCCCGGGATCGATGAAGTCTCCCAGCTCCTTGGCGCGAGACCGTGACATGCCCTTGGCCAGATGGCCGCTGACCCCCCCGATCACCCCGCCGACCGCGGCGGTGCCGAGCACGGAGGGCGGGAAGAGGACGCCCACCGCCGCCCCGGCGGCTATGCCCCACCAGGCGCCGTGGCGCGTGGCGGTTTCGTCCTTGTTCTCGTGCACCCTGCCGTTCGCGTCCTTTGTGACGACCGCAGCATCGTAGGCACCGACCAGGCCGCCGGCGTGCAGGTCCTTGACGACCTGGTAATCCTCCCGTGCCGTCGCTTCGTCCGCGTATGTGGCCACGTAGATGAACGTTCCGTCGGTCTTCGCCACGGTTCCCCCCGCGCTGGCTCGTATCCCACTCGGGCTAACCTGTGCAGTCAACCGCCAGCCGGCGGTGCCGCCATCACCAGCACCGGGTGAAACTCCGGATGCTGGGACCTGCCCGGGGCGAGGTGCGTGACTGGGGGGCGAACGGCTGGTCGAGGCCAGTCACCCGGGCCGGGTGAGGGCCTGGCAGCGGCCGGCGCCGGCCTCCATACCTCATGATCCGGCATACCGCACGCCGCGTCAGCCGTCAGCCACGCTCGTAACCCCAGCCGTTAATACTCGCGCTCGGGGTGCTCCGCCCGACGACTGGGATCACGGCCGGTCAGCCGGCCAGGTCAAGCCGCATGACAACGCGGGGCAGCCCGGCGCTGCGGGCACCGGTCCGGACGATGCGGCGGAACCCCGCGGCCGCGAACATGCCGGTGGTGCCCACGTAAGCGAACGTGGAATCGATCCGCGTCCCGGCAGCCTTGACCGGGTATCCCTCCAGCGCGGGCGCGCCGCAGTCCCGCGCATACGAGACGGCGCCCGACAGCGCCAGCACGCACCCCTGCCCGAGGGCGCGAGCACTGCGGAGATATCGCTGAAACGGTCACCGGTCGCGGGCACGACGTCAAGAGCCACGCCGCGACCGTATTACTCCCTGACCCGCGCACCAACCCCGTGGCCGGCTGGAAGTTAACGATCTACAGCTGGAGTATTAGCCCGAATCTTGCTATTGCCGTCCGGCTAGCCACTGGATTAAAGGGAAACTCGCAACGCATGTTCGTCTTAAAGAGAAATGGAAAACTGGACATCCGGGCCGCCTGCCGGAGCATGGGCCTTTCCCGTTTGAAACTTTTCCGGGACCTTGACAGCCTGGCAATCAGCACGCCCTGGCCGACCGCGCCCGATGGCACGAAGCCCTGGCCGAGGCCACGCGAAGAGCCCAGGAAGCCGCTAGCGACCTTCCGGCAACTGGGAGGGCAGCAGCATCAACAGCGCGATGGACCCAGGGCGGGCGCCGGTGCCATCGGAAGCGACTTTACGGAGAATCGTGCAACTGGCCAGCTACCCGGCCTCTGACTAACGCCAGGACACGTTGTTCGCCTGCGGCTGCTGCTCCGCTGAGGGTTATCACCCGGCTCGGCTGAAGCGCCGCGGACATTTAGGGGTCAGTGAGGTGCAGCCAAATAGGTTCGGACTGTCACCTCGGCTTTCGCAGTTTTAATGCCAGCCGCGGGACGTGCCGGCTGCCGGTAGCCGAAGCGGCAGGTCCCGGCCAGTGGCTCAGGGAACCCGGGTGGCGCTGATAAACCAGTTCCGGCCGATGGCGGCCGCTCGGTCGGCTACGTTGTCGGGGACTCCCGGTGGCGGCCATCGGCCGAGGCTGCGGGCCACGGCGAACATGTCGTGGATGTCGGCCTGCCAGCCGTGGGCGGCGAGGAAGCCGCCCGGGTCGTTGGTGCCGAACTGACAGCGGGCGCCGCGGGACGCAGCCAGCTCCAGGTACGGGGTGACGGCCGGGTTGGTCAGGTAGTCCGCGCTCACCATGTCCACGCCGAGCCGGCTGCCCGGTGTCGCGATGCCCGCCGCCCGGTCCAGCAGGAGAGCGACGGCCTGCTCGGGCAGGTACCAGGTGAGTCCTTCGGCCACGAAGGCTGCGGGCGCGCCGGGATTGAATCCGGCGGCGGCCAGTGCTGCGGGCCATTCGGCCTGGGCCAGGTCGGCAGCGACCGGCCGGCGGAGGCAGCGTGGCGTGGCGTGCTCGCGGTCCAAGATGGCCTGCTTGCCGGCGAGCACCGCCTGGTCGTCTAGCTCGTAGACGACGATCCGGGCCGGCAGTGGCAGCCGGAACGCCCGGGTGTCCATGCCTGCGGCGAGCAGGACCACCTGGCCGAAGCCGTCACCGGCCGCGCGGGTGACGATCTGGTCGAAGAACCAGGTCCGGGGGCCGATGGACGGGTTCTCGGCGGGCGAGCCGGGAGGACGCATGTCCTCCATCCACCGGAAGCCGTCCTCACCGGCCAGCGCCTGCGCAAGCGGGTCGTCAAACAGCCGGTCCGGTCGGCGGCTCTCCAGCGCCCGGCCCGCCGCGGCCATCTTGGCCGTCATCCCGACGCCGCTGATCGCCATGACCCCATGATGCCCGGCACCCCGCACCGCGCACGCCGAGCCGGCTCAGGGACGGCGGGTCACTCCCGCGCTTCGGACCGGCGGACACCGGCACCCATGACCGTGCACGGGTGCCCCTCGTATCCGGCCAGCAAGAGCCCGGCTTCTTCAGGCCAGCCACCATGAACGTAACGATCTCCGGTTGGAGTATTAAGGATCGTTAGCCAGTGGCTGGCCAGGTCTTGGTGATGGTTGACACGCAGCCGATCGCCGGATCGTAGAGCAGCGTCACCGCGGCAGCGTCGTAGTTCTGCGCGGGCGCCGCACCTTTGGTCTGCGTCACTGACAGCGTGCATATCCCCGTGGCGTACCACAGGAACTGTCCGGGCTTGCCGAGCCGTTTTGTCGCGATCAGTTTCCAGCCCGTTGCCGTGGCCTTGTAACCCCGCGCGTACACAGTCGCGGCCGGCCCAGGCACATTCAATGGGCCGTGCAGTTTCTTGATGATCACGACTTTGAACGCCGTTAGCGTCGTGGTCCCCAGCGTGACCGGTTGCGGCGCTGTCGCCGTCGTGACAGGCCTGGCGCTAGCTGGCGTTGCTATTAGCGTAAGCGCCAGCAGTAATCCGCTGGCTGCGCCAATGAGTCGCGCTTGTGCTCGCATGTCGCTGATCCTTCCTTCCGGAGGCCTGGTTCCTGCCCGGCTATCGTGCGCCGCCGATCTCGGTTCGTCTAGTCCCGTCCAGGAGGAGTGATCCAACTCATCGCAATCTTCGTCGCCTATCAGGCTGATGACGGCCTCATGGTGTCCGAAAGAGCCACCGGCATGCGGCAGGTAAGTAAATCCTGTCACTATTGCGGAATGAGCAGCGCGGTGGTCGGCCGGGTGCCCGGGAATCACGCCTCGCGGTGCGGGTTTGAACATTCTGCCGGGCGGAGCGCCGACCATTCCGCGCCATGACATCGGCACTGGCGGCAGCCTGGCGCCGGGCACTCATCCGCGGTTGGTCTGGCCGGGCCCTGCAGGCCGACCGGGTAGCACGCCAGGTTAGGGCATGGCAAACGACCGAGGTGCGCTGGGCGTGTCACCGGAGCATGCGCAGATGGGGTAGTCACCCTGCCGTTTACCTGGATCGCGACGGTGGCCAGGTAGGCGCAGTTGCTGATGTTGGTGGGCAAGCTGACCTGGTAGGGGCCGTCGCCAGCATGCGCACGCCGTCATGGCTTGACGGGCCGTCAGCTGCCTCGCCCCGCTCACATAGGCCGGCGGCGGCGAGGTCATGCGCGGAGCAGAGGGTGTCGGGGTGGTCTTCACCTAGGACGCGGCGCCGGTGCGCCGGGGTGTCCTTCTCCAGGTCGCGGGATCCGGTCGCCACTGCTGGCCGCCGGGCTGCACACCCCGGCGGCGTTCCCGCCGACGAACTGCGCCGGATGCCGCGCGCATGGCGCTCACGCGGGCGGTCAGGCCAGGGAACCGGCGCTCTAGCGCTG
>JASHPR010000179.1 GCA_030038015.1 Streptosporangiaceae bacterium | reverse complement strand
CGACCGGGAGGTGGCGCGGCTGCTGCGGGAGGCCGAGGAGCGGGCGGTGGACCTGCTGCGGTCGCACCGGGATCAGCTGGACCAGCTGGTGGGGCTGCTGCTGGAGCGGGAGACGGTGGACGGGGCGGAGGTGTACCGGATCGTGGGCAAGCCCGCGCCCGAGCACCGGCCCGAGGAGATGGCCATCGGCCCGCACGGCAGGGCGGGTACCCATGCGGCGCGGGACGGCGCCGGGCAGAGCCGGGCCCCGGCCGAGCGATCCGCCGCGGAGTCGTGACCGGGCAGCCCTCGCCGCCCGGCCCGGGCGGCGGCCCCCGGTGAGGCTGCTCGTCCTCGGCGCCGGTGACGTGCGTCGGCTGCTGCCGTACACCGAGTGCGCCGGCGCGATGCGGGACGCGCTGGCCGCCCTGGCCCGCGGCGAGGTGCACCAGCCGCTGCGGACGGTCATCAGGCCGCCGGGCGCGGCCGGGCTGATGGCCCTGATGCCCGCCTGCCGGGCGGCAGGCGGGGAAGAAGCCGGGGCGGCCTTCGGCCTGAAGGCGATCTGCATCTTTCCCGGTAACCCGGCCGCCGGCCTTGACACCCACCAGGGCGCCGTCCTGCTGTCCAGCGCGGAGACCGGCGAGCCGCTGGCGCTGCTCAACGCGTCGGCCGTCACCGAGATCCGCACCGCGGCCGTGTCGGCGGTCGCCACCGAGCTGCTGGCCCGCCCCGACGCCGCCGAGCTCGCCATCATCGGCACCGGCGTGCAGGCGCGGTCGCACCTGCTGGCCATCGCCGAGGCACGGCCGCTGCGGCGGGTCCGCGTCGCCGGGCGGGATCCGGCCAAGGCGCGCCGGTTCGCCGAGGACATGCGCGGGCGCACCACCGTGCCGGTGACCGCCTGCGCCTCGGCCGCCGAAGCGGCCGAGGGGGCCGGGATCGTCGTCACCGCGACCAGCTCGGCCGAGCCTGTGCTCCGCAAGGAATGGCTGGCTCCCGGGACGCACGTCAACGCGGTGGGCGCGTGCCTGCCGCACGCCCGTGAGCTCGACACCGAGACCATGGCGGCCGCCGCCCTGTTCACCGACAGCCGTGAGTCGGCCGCCAGCGAGGCCGGCGACTACGTCCTGGCCCACGCGGAGGGCGCGATCGGGCCCGGCCACATCAGGGCCGAGATCGGCGAGCTGCTGACGGGCGCGGCGCTGGGCCGGTCCGCCGGCGCGGAGATCACCGTCTTCGAGTCGCTCGGCCTGGCGGTCGAGGACCTGGCCGCCGCCGGCCTCGCCTACCGGAAGGCCACCGAGCAAAACGCCGGCACCTGGGTGGACTTCTAGCCCGCGGCCCGCCACCGCCTACCATGAGCCGGTGACGTCAGCGGGATACCTTCGCTTTCCGCATATTCACGGCGACCTCGTCACGTTCGTCGCTGAGGACGACGTGTGGCTCGCCCCGGCCGCCGGCGGGAGGGCCTGGCGCGTCTCCGCAGACCGCGCGGGTGCCAGCCATCCCAGGATCTCCAGGGACGGCACGATGCTCGCCTGGGCCAGCGGGCGGGACGGCCCGCCCGAGGTCTACCTGGCCGGGACCGACGGCGGGGACGGCCGCAGGCTCACGTACTGGGCCGACAACGGGACCCGGGTGTGCGGCTGGACGCCGGACGGCGACGTCCTGGCGATCACCGCGTCGGGCCAGCCGTTCGGCCACCAGACCTGGGCGCACGTGGTGCCCGTCGCGGCGCGCGGGGGAAGCGGGGAAGACGGGGATGGCACCGCGGGCGGCGCCGGCGCGGCGGGCCCGCCCCGGCGGCTGCCGTTCGGCCCGGTGGCGGACCTGGCCGTGGAGACGGCCGGGGTCGCGCTGCTGACCTCCGTTTACACCGAGCCGGCATTCTGGAAGCGGTACCGGGGCGGGACGTCCGGGCGGCTGTGGGTGCGGCCCGCGGCGGAGGCCGGGTTCGCAAGGCTGCTGGCCGGCCTGGCCGGCCACGTCGCCAGCCCCATGCTGGCCGGCGGCAGGCTCGCGTTCCTGTCCGACCACGAGGGCACCGGCAACCTGTACTCATGCGCGCTGGACGGCACCGGCCTGCGGCGGCATACCGACCACGACGGCTGGTACGCGCGCAACGCCAGCACCGACGGCCAGCGGATCGTGTACCACTGCGCCGGGGACATCTGGCTGCTCGACGGGCTGGACGCGGACGGGCCGCGGCGGCTCGAGTTCAGCCTGGCCTCGCCCACCGCGCGGGCACCGAGGCTGATCTCGGCAGAAGATCACCTGGGCAGCCTGTCCTGCGATCATTCCGGCCGGGCCAGCGCGGTCGAGGTGCGCGGCACCGTGCACTGGCTGACGCACCGCGACGGGCCGGCCCGCGCGCTGTCGGTCGTCCCCGGCGTCCGTGCGCGGCTGCCCCGGGTGCTCGGCAAGACCGGCCGGGTCGCGTGGGTGACCGACGCCGAGGGCGCGGACGCGATCGAGATAGCGGCGTCCGACGGGCCCGCGGCGGGCACGCCGTCACGCCGGCTCGCGGCCGGCGCCGTCGGCTGGGTGTCCGACATGACCGCGGCCCCGGACGGCAGCGCCCTTGCGGTCGCCGCCCGTGACGGGAGGCTCCTGGTCGTCGACGTCTCGTCCGGCGCGGTGACCGAGCTGGCGTCCTCCGGCAACGGGGAGGTCACCGGGCTGGCCTGGTCGCCCGACTCGGCCTGGCTCGCCTGGTCGCACCCGGGGCCCGAGCCGCTCCGCCAGCTCCGGATGGCCCGGCCCGCGGATCCCGCCCGCACCGTCGTCGACGTCACCGACGGGCGGTTCACCGACACCGACCCGGTGTTCACCGCCGACGGCAAGTACCTGGCATTCCTGTCCGTGCGCAGCTTCGACCCCGTGTACGACGCGCACGTCTTCGACCTGTCCTTCCCCTACGGCTGGCGCCCGTACCTGGTGACCCTGGCGGCGGCGACGCCGTCGCCGTTCGCGCCGCTGCCCGAGGGCCGCCCGGCCGGCCGCCGGCCGGGCGGCGATCACGACGACGGCGGCCCGGACGCCGGGGCCGCGGACGAGGAGCACGCCACCCCGCCCGTGGTCGTGGACACCGGCGGGCTGGGCGGGCGCATCGTGCAGGTTCCGGTGGCCGAGTCACGCTACGCGTCGCTGAGCGCGGTCAAGGGCGGGCTCGCCTGGCTCCGGCAGCCGGTGACCGGGAATCTCGGCGAGGGCGGCGCGAAGCCCGGCGACGAGCCGCCACGGCCGAGCCTGGAGCACTTCGACCTCGAGACGCAGCGGTGCACCGAGCTCGCCGAGGAACTCGACTGGTTCGAGGCCAGCGGCGACGGCAGCGTGCTCGTCGTCTGCGACCAGGGGAAGCTCAGCGTCGTGCCGGCCAGCCGCAAGCCAGACTCCGACAGCCCGGCGGACCAGGTCGAGGTGGACAAGTCCCGGGCCAGGTTCCTCGCCGATCCCGCCGCGCTGTGGCGCAACGCCTACGCCGAGGCGGGGCGGTTCATCCGGCATGACTTCTGGGTGCCCGACATGGCTGGGGTGGACTGGGACGGCATCCTCGAGTCGTACCGGCCGCTGCTGGACCGGATCGCGGGCCCGCACGAGTTCGCCGACCTGATGTGGGAGGTGCTCGGCGAGCTGGGGACGTCCCACGCGTACGTCAGGGCGGCCGGCGGGGACGATGACGGCGAGCCCGCGCTCGGCCTGCTCGGGGCGGACCTGGAGCGCGACGCGGGCGGGCGCTGGACGGTGGCCCGGGTGCTGCCCGGCGAGTCTTCCGACCCGCGGGCCCGGT
>JASHPR010000178.1 GCA_030038015.1 Streptosporangiaceae bacterium | reverse complement strand
CCTAGCGAGGCCCTGCTGGACGCTCCCGCCCGTTCAGGGACCTCCGCGTGTAAAAGAAGGAGTTGGGGACAGTGGCCAGGCCCGGGAAATGGCACTCAGCGCTTCAGGTCGCCGCCGCAGTTCTCACACCTGGTGTTCTCGGGTGGCTCGCCAGGGTATGGCCATGTGCACAGGCGGTCCACACAGTGCCAATGTGGAGAGGGCTCCTCGCCAGCGAACACGTCGCCGAGTGTGGACAGATGGTCGTCGGCCATGTGCACGACGGTGCCATCGTCGTACGCGGACACCTTCAGGCCCCGCAGCTCCAGCAGCTTGGCCACGATCACATCACGCCGGTCGAGGAGGGCGGCGCGGTTGTCTTCAGGCGTCTCGATGTAGAACGTCAGCCTGGTCATCCTTCGCCTTCTTCTTGGTCTTCCTGCCGACGCTTGAAGGCTTCATGGGCTTCCTGCAAGGCCCAGTCAGCATCAGCCTGCCGACGCTGTTCTTCACCGCGCCCGCGATCCTTCATGAACTGGATACCCGCGACGACCAGTAGGAGGACGATCCCAGCAGCGATCAGCGTCATCACGATCACGGAGACAGTGTTCATAGCCTCACCCTGGCCACGGCTCAGCCTCCCAAGGAACTCGAATCTCCGCCAGGTGGCAGCTTGGCGGGTCTCCTGTGCGCCAGCCCGGAGCTATCCCGCCGCAGCAGGCGTAGTACCTCAAGGCAGCGCTTCCCGCGCTCCTTGTCGTGAGTCATGATCGCAACAGGCCACCAGACGCCCAGGGAGCAGATCCCGAAACCCGGGGAGACAGTGCAGGCCAGCAGCCAGTGGCTGCCGTGGAAGGGGCATCCGGGCGGGAGTTAGCCCAGCGTGGTCTTTCTCCGGACGACGCGCCTGCGCTCCGGCTTAGCGCCAAAGACCTCATCCATTACCTCAGCGCCCGTTGTGACAACGGGACGAATAACCTGCGGGTAGATGGTCTCCGTCACACGAGATCCGCCCGTGTGGCCGACGAGATCGGCAATCTTCTCGATAGGCACATCGTTGTCACTCATGATCGACACGAACGTGTGGCGCATTTCCCGTGGGCTCCAGCGCTCACCCACCCCGGCCGCTTTGCACACGCGCCGGAAACTGCGGCGGACATTGGCGGCATCCAGAGGCGTGCCGTGCTCCGATGCGAAGACCAGGCAGTTCTCCTCCCACAGCACACCGGCCATGGCGCGCTCTTTTGCCTGGGCTTCCTCGTGCTCTTTCAGGGCGGTCACGACTGCGGCGGGCAGCGCGACGGTGCGCCGGGACTTCGGCGTCTTGACGTCCCCGTGTGCGCGCACAGACCTCCAGACGTAGACCGCGAACTGCCTGTGGTCCCAGCCGACCTCTGTCACCGGGTACCAGCCGTTCTCGGCCTCCACGCAGGCCACGACGTGATCCCAGCGCAGCGCCCTGGCCTCTTCTGTTCGCACGCCGGTCAGGATGCTCATCGCGAAGTACGCGTTCAGCCTGTCCTTCCTGG
This sequence comes from Streptosporangiaceae bacterium, assembly GCA_030038015.1. Lineage (GTDB taxonomy): Bacteria > Actinomycetota > Actinomycetes > Streptosporangiales > Streptosporangiaceae > JASHPR01. The sequence goes on along the minus strand of JASHPR010000178.1, from coordinate 2,684 downwards.
CTGCGTCGAGTACAGCCTTGGCCTGGTCCAGCGTGAGCGCCCGGCTCGGCCTGCCCTCCGTCTGTCCCTCGGGGGCCTTCACGAGCGCGGCCACGTTCCGGCCGACCAGCTCGTTCGCCTGGGCGTGGGTGATCACCCGTACCAGGGATGCCCGGGAGTCGCGAACAGTCCGATTCGACCGCGTGGCGGCGGTCTTCACGAGCACGGCGCGAACCTGCCTGGCCGTCAGCTCGCGGAGCTTCACGGCGCCGATCTCGGCAGTGATGGGCTTGAGCAGCTCATGCTGCGTGCTGACTGTCTTGGCTGACCGGCCGGCAAGTGCCTGAGTGAACCAGTCATCAACCGCGTCCTGACGGTGTAGTTGGCCTTCGACTGGATGCCCAGGCCCAGCTCCTCGTGCAGCGCCCGGAGCTTGTCGAGCACCTCTGTCTTGGTACGGCCGGTGACCGGTCTGCGGTTGCGGCGGCCGGAACCGTCTCGGCCGAGGCTGAGCGAGCCGACCCACCGGCCCCGGCAGCTCCGGTGATGCTTGCTGTCCCGGCAGTCCGATCCCCTGATGTGCTCGAAGTACACCGCGCCGCTGCCTTGATCACGTCGTGCCATGGCCGGATGCTACATGATCACGAAAATGGCTCACAAGCTGGCTCACAAATGATCAATGGCCCGGCCGCCGACTGCGGCTCGGGCCGCTGACCTGGTAAAACCTGGTGGAGCTGAGGGGATTTGAACCCCTGACCCCCTCGATGCGAACGAGGTGCGCTACCGGACTGCGCTACAGCCCCAAGAACGCCAGTCAGCGTAGCAAACAAAGACCGTTGCCCGCTCCGGCTGATCGCCCGCCCGGCGCGCACGGCCGGATGCGCAGCCTCAGCGGCGGCTCAGCCGTAGTGCCTCAGACGCGGCCACAGCGCCCGCCAGCCGGCTGCCGGCCCGGTGCGGCCGCCGAGGACGCGGAGCGCCGCCGCCTCGCCGTAGTACCCGGTGAAGACGGCGGTCGGCGGATGGCCCGTCGTGGCCAGCATGGCGTCCTGCGCGGCGACCGCGCGGGTGAACTGCGGCCAGCCGATCGTGTCGCCGAGGTCCGAGCTGTGCTGTGCCGTTGCGGGCAGCGTGTGCACGTCACCGACCGGCATGATGGGCAGCGCGCCCGGCAGGATGAGCAGGCCGAGCAGGGGCGCGGCTAGCAGCAGGGCCGCCCGGGGCCGCTGCCGCCGGCCGCTGGCGGCCCAGCGCTCGGCCGCCGCGGAGCCTGCCGCCAGCACGGCCGGGGCCATGCCGTCGGTGTAGTACGCCTTACCCGGGATCCAGGCCAGCACGTACACGAACACGAGCGTGGCCGCGACCGCGATGAACCGCAGCTCCCGGGCACGCCAGAGACGGACGAAGCCGGCGATCAGGACCGGCGTCACGAGCAGCCCGGCGTTCAGCAGCTGGGTCGGCAGGCCGGCCGCGTAGTCGCCGGCCGAGCGCCACGAGGCCACGGCCGGGCTGTCAGTCGCCGACGGCGCGGATTTCGGCGTCGGCGTACTGGTCGTAGGGCTGGTCGCCGGCGGAGGCGGCCATGGCCGGGATATTGATGATCTCGGCCGTCGGCTGGGCCGGGGGCGCCACCTGCGCGCAGCTGGACCGCTGGCGCGCCAGCTCGGCGGCGCGCGCGGCCTGGATCGCGCGGGTGCGCGCCTCGGCCCACCGGTGCACGCGCTCGGCGTCGGCGTGAGCGGCCTCGCGCAGCAGCATCAGGTACCCGCTCAGCATCAGGAACGGCGGGATGCTCGTCCACCACGGGATGAGGCCGACGAACGCGGAGCCGATGGCCGCGGCGGTGACCGTGATCAGCATCGTGAGCGTGCGCCGCCGCGCCTGCAGGACGCGGGGTGACGGGACAGGCGGGTGCGCCGGGGCCTGCGCGTGCCCGCCGGCCGCCGGGCTGTGGCGGGCCGCGTCGTCCTGGCCGGCGACGTGCGTGTAGGCGGTGCGGCTGCCGCGGGCGGGCGAGTCGCTGGCGTCGGGGGCGGCAGGCACGCCAGGGCCGGCCGTCTCCGCGTAGCTGACCTCCTCGCAGTACGTGACGGAGTAGCTGGCCTCGGCACGGCCGTGCACGGCGGCCGGTACTCCCGCGTCCTGCCAGGCTCCCCCGTCGTCCCACGTCCCCGGGCCCTCCCAGGCGACCGGGTCCAGGTACGCCGTCCCGCGCTGCTCACGCAGCGTGCCGAAATCCCCGGTGCCCGCTTCGCCCCCGGCCGCCGCCTCGGTCTCGGCCAGCCCGGCCTGACCTGCCTCTTCCTGCCCGGAAAGGTCCTGCGGGGCCGTGGCGTGCTCATGCGACCGGCGCAGCCAGCGCGGGACGAGCACGCAAGCCCAGATGACAACGATGGCGAGGTACAGGATGGCGCTGCTCAACGATTACCCCGAGCTCACGTCAGAGCCCGGCGGCCGGGAGACCGGACGCGGGCATGATGAGACCACGGGTGTGCTCACGTCACGCACGGTAAACGTCATGGTCCGCTTTGACGAGCATTCAGGCCGGTGTGTCGCGACATCACGTGCCCTGACGGGTCCGGAGCCGGATTGCGCGGGGCGGGATGGGCCCGGCCGGCGGTGTGGCGGGCAGGTGGGCCGGCCAGGCGGTAGGCCAGGCGGATGGGCCGGCCGGGCAGGTGGGCCGGCCGGGCGGGTGGGCCGGC
>JASHPR010000013.1 GCA_030038015.1 Streptosporangiaceae bacterium | reverse complement strand
CCGAACGTCGGCGCCGGGAGCGATTCGTCCACGGGCAGCTCCTCCTTGCCGCAGGAAATGCGTACAGGTCGAGGATGCCGGGCCAGGCTGACATTCTTGCCCTCCCGCACGTCCTGGCCCGGCCGCGGCGGGCCTCTGCCGGGGTTTGCCGCAGGGAATCCGGCATTTCCTGCGGCAACACGGGGCGGGTCAGGCGTTGCAGGGCTGCTTGCCGGTTCATGCCAGTCAGCCGCTGATCACCCCAGCAGCGGCGAAGCCACGAGCCTCGGCGGCATGAGGTCGCTGACTACCGTGAGTGCCCGCCCGGCGCGCGCACGCCGGGCGGGCACATGTTCCTGCTATGGCTAGCCGCGGGCCAGCAGGGGGACGAGCACCTGCGCGTTGGGGCTTCCCCAGCCCGTCACCGGGTCCCATCCAGGACCGGCCTGGTAGCCGACGGTGGCCGCGGCGGGGCCTGCGGCTACGTAGTTGAAGCCGGTAGTAACATCGTGAAACGCCTTGTGGTAGCTGGGGCTGCGGCCGATGCGGTAGATGGCGGGGTTAACGAAGCCGAGGTCGTGATGGGCGTACTGGTCGGCCAGCGCGATGACTCCGCCCCACAGCGGCGTGGAGTTGCTGGTGCCGATGTTCGTTTCGATGAAACCGCCGGCGTAGACCTGCGGCGGGCCCGGATGATCAGCGTCAGCGGCCACGTCGGGCACGCCCCTCATCGCCGAGATCCCGGGGACGCCATCCTGATAGGCGGGACGGGCGTATAGGTGGCTGAAGCCGCCACCTCCAGGGAAGGCGGTCTCGCTCACGTAAGCGCCCGAGGGCTCCGCGGTCAGCGTGGTGCCGCCAACGCCCAGCACGAGCGGGTCGGAGGCCGGAAGGCTGACCTCCTCAACCGGGCTGCCCCCGAACCAGTCGTCGCTGAACGCGCCGCTGTCGCCGGAGCTGGCGAGCACCGTGACGTGGTGGGCGGCCGCCCCCAGCAGGATGGAGTGCATCTCGGCTACCTGAGCCTTGGTGAAAAAGTGTTCTCCCAGGCTCCAGCTGATCGAGGCCACGTCGGTGCCGGAGACGGCCAGCCGCAACCCGGCGATCATGTCCGCGGTCGCGGTCGCGGCGCTCTGACCCCAGCTGGAGGGGAACAGGACCACCCGGAGGGTGGCGGCGGGGGCGACCGCGTGGACGATCTCGAAGTCCCCGACCTCCTCGCCGCCCGCCTGCCATGGCGCGGCTGCCCCGGCAAGGGTGGTCACGATCTGGATCCGGGCGGCGGGCAGCCCGAACATCGTGTTGAATGCCTCCAGGTCCTGGCGGATATCGGTACCCGGGTCGCTGGCGGATGGGGCAGCGGCAAGGACCGTCACCGTCACGCCGCGCCCGTCGATCCCGCTGTCCAGCAAGGGCTGGATGCCGTACGCGGCCCGCAACTGGTGCGGGGAATAGCAGGGGCTCTGTTGCAGCGGGCAGCTGGAATCCGCCGCGGCGGGCGGGCCGGCCAGCACGGTCGTGGCCGGGCCGGCTGCCGTGGCGGACCCGGAGGCGGCCGCGGGGCTCGCGCTCGCAGGACCTGGCGCCGGGGTAGCCGCGCCGTGCGCCGTTGCGCTTGAGCCTCCGGTGCATCCGGCCACCGAGACCCCGCTCAGGAGCAGTGCGACGGCGAGCAGGCGCGCTCGCCGTGAGCTGGTCAGCCGCGCTGGCTGGATGCCGCCGCGCATCTGGCCTCCTTCAGCTGTCCTCCGGGTTCCGGCACGATCAACGTAAGCACGAACGCTTCCGCGAGAGCCTTCGGGGACAGGTGCAGCGGCACCGGCGAACGCCCCGGGTCCGCAGCGCCCGGGCTCATCATCTCACCGGCACCGGGCCTGCGGACACCGCCCGCAGCAGGTCCTCGTCGGCGTCCCTGCGGCCGGCAGGCAGCATGGCCGCAGCCAGCAGGTGACCGGCGCGCCAGACGGCGGGACAGGCACCGGCGTTCTGCCTGGCGGCCCCGCCGCGCCTGCCGGTCGTTACCGCCCGGCAGGTGATGCCCGGCACGGACATACGGCTGTACACCTCTCGGGCCGGATAGGTGCGGAAACGGCCAGCGGCGACCGGCCCAGCGCTGGCCGCCGGCTGGACGCGGCGGCACCGGCGACCCGAAGCCTGGCAAACATGAACACCCCCGCAAACACCATCTTCACCCCGGGACCTTCGGGCGCTTCACCGAGACGCCGGTGAAGGAGATCGACCCTGAGACGAGGTCCGCGTATGCGCTCAGCGCACATGTATGCGAGCGCTCAACGCGCTCAATCCGGCTACGTCTGAGCCCGTCGGCGGCCACCGCCAGCAGCGCTCAGATCACTCGTTCGCGTGCGGCCTGGCGGACTGAGACGGCAACCCGGGCTGCCGCGCAGAACGGCGGGTCCGGGCGCGGGTTGGTGAGAGTGACTCGATCGCTCTCCGTGATCCCCCGGAGGCGCCGACCCGGGCGCGAGTGTGGTTGGCGTGTTCTCTGAGTCGGCGTCCTACGTCTGGAGGCTCACCGGCCAGGATCCCCGCAGGCAGACGTACCTCATCACGGCATAGAGGGCGCCGGCTCTTCGTTCCGGTCTTTGAACTCGAGTGGTTTTCGAAGCAATGGAGGACGTGCGGCTCTTTCTTCGAAGATCAGTTCGTGGCATCCTGTGAGGGTGGGAGCGAAGTCTGCAGGAGCTGTGATCTGTCTGCTGGTGATCTGCCTGAGCGCGGCGTGCGGGTCGGCGGCGCGTTCTGCCTCGTCGATCCCGCCTGCCTCCGTCACGCCCGCGACGTCGGCTGCGGCGCCGGTTCGGACCACCGCTGATCCACCGCCGGTGACGGCCCGTCCCGTTACGGCTGCGGCCCCCGCGTCGCGCTGCCCGCGATACCCGGCGGCGACCTACGGCATCGACCCGGACCAGGTGGCCGGCACCGGAGGCGGTGCCCAGCTGGTCACCGTGGTGG
>JASHPR010000177.1 GCA_030038015.1 Streptosporangiaceae bacterium | reverse complement strand
GGGGTCGGCGTGGGAGCCGGCTTGCGGTGCGCGGCGCGCGCGGCCTGGCTCGGGCGCACGGCGGCGTGGTGCGCCGGGCGGGACGCGGCCGCGGGCGCCGCGGTCTGGTGCGAAGAGAAGAGCAGGCGGAAGCCGAGGAAGCCGACCGCGGCCAGCAGCACGGCCGCGAGGATCGCGGTCCAGTTGGTCCGGCGCTTGGGGACCGCCCGGATCGGCATCGTGGGTTCCAGCGCCTGGGCCGCGGTGATCTCCTCGGGCGCCCGTATGGTCGCGTCATACTCCGCGATCAGCGGGACGGGGTCGGTGCCGACCACCCGGGCGATGCTGCGGATGTGGCCGCGGGCGTAGAAGTCGCCGCCGCACGGGGCATAGTCGTCCCGCTCGATGCCCAGGATGATCGTTTCCCTGATGCAGGTGCGCGCGCTGACCTGAGCGACGGTGAGACCGGCGTCGCGGCGTGCCCTCGCCAGGGTCTCGCCGATGGTCATGGCGCGCCTCCACGGTCCTGTCGCACAGCACGCCCGCCCGATGCGGAGCGCATCTGACTTCATCAATGATCGCTCCGATTTCCGTGACTGGGCTATGGCCAGAAGTCCTGATGATGCGACTTGGTGCTGTTTGGCGGCGGCCGGCTGCCGCGCAGAGGCGGTGCCGGGTCTTGCGCCTCGGTGCCGCGTCAGGCGGTGCGGGCACGCGCCCGTGAGCGGGTCAGGCGGTGCGGGCACGCGCCCGTGAGCGGGTCAGGCGGTTTCGGACTGCAGGATCGGGGACACGGGCCGGCGGGCGCCGACGCGGGCCGGGATGGCGGCAAGAGCCGCGATGGCGGCCAGGGTGCCGATCACCGCGGCGGCCAGCCACGACGCCGGCGGGACGACTACCCCGGCCCCCTGCGCCGCGACATCGAACAGCGCGATGCCCAGCGGGATCCCGAGCAGGACGCCTGGCACCGCGGGGATCGCCTGCGCCGCGGCTATCCCGGCGGTGACCTGCCGCGGACTGGCGCCCAGCGCGCGCGCCAGGGCGGACGCGTGGCTGGCATCCTGCACGGTGGCCCAGGCCGCGCACACCGCGTTGAGGACCGTGAGCGCGACGAGCACCACGGTGAGCACCATCAGCATCTGCTCGTCCCGGGCGGTCACCGGATTGCCGATCTGGCCCGCCGCGCCGGAGAGCTTCAGGTGGACGGTTGTGTGGAAGGCAAGCACGGCGACGATCCCGGTGGCCGTGACCGCGGTGCTGGCCGTGCTCAGCAGGGCCCGGCGGGGCCGCCGGGCGACCAGCCGCAGGCCCAGCAGCAGCGGCACCGGCAGCCGGGCGGACAGCGCGATCAGCCCGGGATGCCGCCCCGGCCGGCGGGCCGCGTCCGCCAGCGCGCTGACCGTGCTGGTCCGGGCGGCGCGGATGGCGGGGACGAGCGTCCCGGCCAGCGCCACCACCAGGGCCACGGCCACTACGAGGCCGATGATGGACAGCGTGAACGCCGGCGCTCCGGGGGTGCCGACCAGGGCGGCGCCGGGGCTGGCTACCAGCGGGGCAGTCAGCCGCCCGATCGCCAGGCCCGCCGCGGCGGCGATCAGGGCCAGGACCAGGTTCTCGGCCAGCAGCACGACCGTGACCGTCTCCGGGGTGCCGCCCGCCGCCTTGAGCAGCCCGACCCGCCGGGTGCGCTCGGCCATCCGGCCGCTGGCCAGCACGGCCACGCTCGCGATCGCCAGCAGCCCGGCCAGCCAGGCCCCGGGCGAGAGCACGGACTGCTCGTCCTGCACCAGCAGGCCGGACCCGGTCTGGATGGCCTGCCACGGGATCAGGCCCGGAGAGTTGGGCGCCGAGCCGTACCTGCTGGCGAAGGCTGGCGCCATGGCCGGGCTGGCGAGCTTCAGGTTCAGGAAGTAGGAGAGCGGCGCCTGCGCCGAGGCGAGCGAGCGGGCATCCGGCTCGGTGGCCCAGGCGAACCCGATGCCGGTGGCCGAAAACCGCCCGGGCAGGTCAAAGACGCAGCCGCCGCCGGTGGTGTAGCAGAGGTTCGGGTACGGCAGGTCGGCGGCGGAGACCGCGATCCCCACCACCCGGAACGGCCGGCCGTTGAGCGTGACCCGGTCGCCGACGCTGACCCCAAGCGCCTCGGCGAACGTGCGCTCGAACACGACGCCGCCGCCGCGCACCCAGGTCCCCGCGGTCACCTTCGGCTGGTCGAGCGACGCCGGAGCCTGGGCACGTCCTTCGACTTCAACGTCCGCGGTCAGGCCGCGGGCCCGCACGATCGCCGAGGCGACCGGGTAGGGCCCGCTGTAGCCGGTGACCCCTGGTTCCCCGGTAAGCGTCCTGACCTGGGCGGTGACCTGGGCCATGTCGCTTCGTCCTGGCCTGTGCGGGCCAGCGGTCACCCCGGTTAGCTGGGCGACCACGTCCGGCCCCTTGGTCGCGGCCCGGGTCTGCAGGTACGGCTGGCTGGTGACCCCGCGCAGGACCAGTCCCAGGGTCAGCGTGGCGGTGGCGGCGGTGATCGCCAGCACCAGCAGCGCCGCCGGGCCCGGCCGGCGCCGCAGGTCCCGGCCGGCCAGCCGGCCGATGAGCCGGATCTTGCCCAT
>JASHPR010000176.1 GCA_030038015.1 Streptosporangiaceae bacterium | reverse complement strand
CCCCGGCCGGAACCTCGCGCCGACCAGCACCGCCCCGGGGGGCGCGGCGGCCGGGGCCGGCCCGGTGTCCGGGCCAGCCACGAAGGCGCCCACGCCGCTCTGCCAGATCAGGTCGGTGCAGGCGTCCGGGAGCACCGGCCCGCGTTCCGCCTGCCACGGCGGTGCCGCCGAGACCCACAGGCAGTGCAGTTCCTCCCGGAACGGTACGGCAGGGGCGAACTCCCGGTACCCCGGAACCAGGTCCACCGGGCCAGTCTCCCACGCCACGCGTCCGATTCGTTCAAGACAGCAATCCCGGGCCCGTGGTCTGATGGCCGGGTGAGCAAGCCTGACATTGACGCCGCGGCGCAGTTCATCGCGGCCGGCGCCCGCGTGCTCGACCGCCGCAGGTTCGAGCGGCTCTTCGCCGGCGGCGGCGCAGGGCCGGTACGGGACGCCGTGGCCGCCTACCGCAACCCGGACGGCGGGCTCGGCCACGGCCTGGAACCGGACGGCCGCTGCCCGGCGAGCCAGCCCGCCGCGATCGAGCTCGGCCTGCGCATCCTGGACGAGGCGGACGCCTGGGACGAGGCGCTGGTGACGGGCGCGTGCGACTGGCTGCAGGCCAACGCGCCCGCGGAGGGCGGGTCGGCGTTCGTGGAGCCCACGGTCGCGGGCTGGCCGCACGCGCCCTGGTGGGTGCCCGAGCCCGGCTGCCCGGCCGCACTGGTCTCGACCGGCCAGATCGCGGGCACGCTGCACGCGCGCGGCGTGGCGCACCCCTGGCTGGACCGCGCGACCGAGCTGCTCTGGTCCAGGATCGGCTCGCTCGACGAGCCCGGCCCCTACGACCTGTACGGCGTGGTGAGGTTCCTCGACCACGTGCCAGACCGGGACCGGGCGGAGCGGGCGCTGCAATGCGTGGCGCCGATGCTGCGGGGCGTGGTGGCGCTGGACCCGGACGCGCCGGGCGAGACCCACTCGCCGCTCGGCTACGCGCCCCGGCCCGATTCGCTGGCCAGGCGGCTGTTCAGCGATGCGCTGATCGACGCCCACCTCGGCCATCTCGCCGCCGCGCAGCGCGACGACGGGGGCTGGACCTTCAACTGGCCGTCCTGGTCCCCCGCTGCCGAGCTGGACTGGCGCGGGTCCATCACCGTGACCTCCCTGGCGACGCTGCGGGCCAACGGCCGGCTGTGACGGGGCCGCCCGGGCCGGCTCAGCCGTAGAACAGCCGCTCGGTCACGGCACGGGCCCGCCTGGCGGCCCGCCGGTAGTCCTGGACCAGTTCCTGCGCGGCGTCGGGCGCGTACCCGAGCAGCCGCGCCACCGCGCCGAGCTCCGGCTGTGCGGTGGGAACGACGTCACCCGGCCGGCCGCGCACGAGCATCACCGCGTTCCTGATCCTGGCAGCCAGCCGCCACGCGGAGGCCAGCGTCTCGGCGTCGGCCGCGGTGATCAGGCCCTCGTCCCTGGCGGCCAGCAGGGCGGCGACCGTCCGGGTGGTCCGCAGCGCCGGCACCGCGTGGGCATGCCGCAGCTGCAGCAGCTGCACCACCCACTCCACGTCGGTGAGCCCTCCCGGGCCGAGCTTGACGTGCAGCGCCGGGTCCACGCCGCGGGGCATCCGCTCGGCCTCCATCCTGGCCTTGATCCTCCTGACCTCCCTGACCGCCGCGGCGCCCATCCCCCCGCGGGGATAGCGGAACCCGTCGGTCATGGCCATGAAGGCGGCGCCCAGGCCGGCGTCGCCGGCGACCGGCTCGGCGCGCAGCAGCGCCTGGGCCTCCCACGGGGCGGACCAGCGCTGGTAATAAGCGCGGTAGGAGGCCAGGGTGCGCACCAGCGGGCCCTGCCGTCCCTCCGGGCGCAGCCCGGCGTCGACCGGCAGCGGCGGGTCGGGCCCCGGGCGGGACAGCAGGCCGCGGAGTTCCTCGGCGACCGCGTGCGCCGCCCGGGTCGCCGCCTCTTCGCCCGCGCCTTCCAGCGGCTCGTGCACGAACATCACGTCGGCGTCGCTGGCGTACCCCATCTCGTGGCCGCCGAGCCTGCCCATGGCCACCACGCTGATCCGGGTGGGCAGCGGCCCGGACTCGTGCCCGACCTTCCTCATCGCGGCGTCCAGGGCGGCCGCCACGGTCACCGCGGCGACCGCGGTGAGGGCCTCGCCGGTCTGCTCGATGCCGGACAGGCCGAGCAGGTCCGCCATGGCCGTGCGGAGCAGCTCCCTGCGGCGCAGCGCCAGCGCGGCGGCGACCGCATCGGCGGCGCTGCGGTGCCTGCGCACCGCGGCCGCCACGTCGGGCCGCAGCTCCGCGGCCGAACGCGGCGCGAGCTGGGCGTCGTCGGCGAGCATGGCCACCGAATCGGGGGCGCGCAGCAGCAGCCCGGTGGCGTACCGGCTGGAGGCCAGCAGCCTGGCCATCCGCTGCGCGACCCTGGTGTCGTCCCGCAGCAGCCGCAGGTACCACGACGAGTCCCCGAGCGCCTCGCTGACCTGCCGGAAGGCGAGCAGGCCGGCGTCGGGCTGTGCCGCGTCGGCGAACCAGTCGAGCATCACGGGGAGCAGGGTCCGCTGGATCGCGGCCCGGCGCGACATGCCCGCGGTGAGCGCCTTGATATGCCGCAGCGCCCCGGCCGGGTCGGCGTAGCCGAGCGCCTCGAGCCGTTCCCTCGCCGCCTCCTGGGTCAGCCGGATCGCCTCGCCGGGCAGCCGGGCCACGGCTTCCAGCAGTGGCCGGTAGAACAGCTTCTCGTGCAGCCGCCTGGCCTGGCTCGCGTGCCGGCCCCACTGCGCGAGGAGGTCGGCGGCCGGGTCGCCCTGCGCGTGGGCGCTCCCTGGCTGCATCGCCCGCATCGCCCGGCCGACCTGGCGCAGCACCGCCGGGTCCTGGGGCAGCGTGTGCGTCCGCCGGAGCTGGCGGAGCTGCAGCAGGTGCTCCACGGTGCGCAGGAACCGGTAGGCGGCGGCCAGGCTCGCCGCGTCCTCCCGGCCCACGTAGCCGCCCTTCGCCAGCGCGGCGAGCGCGTCCAGCGTGGCCGGCACGCGCAGCGTCTCGTCGGTGCGGCCGTGGACGAGCTGCAGCAGCTGCACGGCGAACTCGATGTCCCGCAGGCCGCCGGGGCCGAGCTTGATCTCCCGGCCCGCCTGGCCGGCGGGCAGGCTGCCGACCACCCGGCGCCGCATGGCCTGCACGTCGGCCACGAAGTTCTCGCGCTGCGCGGCCTGCCAGACCATCGGCGCGACGGCGGCCAGGTACGCCCGGCCGAGCTCGGCATCGCCCGCGACCGGCCTGGCCTTGAGCAGCGCCTGGAACTCCCAGGTCTTGGCCCAGCGCTCGTAGTAGGCGCGATGGCTGGCCAGGGTGCGGACCAGCGGCCCGTCCCGGCCCTCGGGGCGGAGGTTGGCGTCCACGGGGAACAGCGGTTCCTCGGCACCGGGCGAGGAACACACCCGGATCATGGCGGCGGCCAGCTGGGTCAGGTTCCGCAGGGACGGGATCTCGCCGCCGTCATCTGCGGGATCCGGCGCCACGAAGATCACGTCGACGTCGCTGGCGTAGTTCAGCTCCCGCCCGCCGCACTTCCCCATCGCGATGACCGCGAGCCCCGGCGGCGCCGAGCCGCGCGGCAGCTGGGCCCTGGCGACCGCGAGCGCCGCCGCCAGGGCCGCCGCCGCCAGGTCCGACAGCTCGGCCGCCACCTCGGCGAAGCCCTCGGCCCCGGTCAGGTCCCTGGCGGCCAGGTGCAGCAGCCTGCGGCGGTAGGCGACGCGCAGCGCGGTGACC
>JASHPR010000175.1 GCA_030038015.1 Streptosporangiaceae bacterium | reverse complement strand
CGAGCAGCATGCATACCCGGTCCCAGCCGAACGCGATGCCGCCGTGCGGCGGCGGCCCGTACTTGAACGCCTCCAGCAGGAAGCCGAACTGCGCCTGCGCCTCGGCGGGAGACAGCCCGATCACGTCGAACACGGCCTGCTGCATCGAGGACTTGTGGATGCGGATCGACCCGCCGCCGATCTCGTTCCCGTTGCAGACGATGTCGTAGGCGTCGGCCAGCGCGCCCCCAGGCTCGGCGGCGAACTTGTCCGCCCATTCGGGCAACGGCGCGGTGAAGGGGTGATGCACCGACGTCCAGCCGCCCGCTCCATCCTCTTCGAACATCGGCGCGTCGACGACCCACAGAAACGACCAGGCCGAGGAGTCGATCAGTCCGCACTGGTGGCCGATCTCCAGCCGGGCCGCGCCCAGCAGTTCCCGGGCCGCCTGGGCCGGGCCGGCCGCGAAGAACACGCAGTCGCCCGGCGCGGCATCCACCGCGCCGGCCAGCCCCGACCGCTCAGCGTCGGACAGGTTCTTGGCCACCGGGCCGCTGACCTCGCCGTCCGGGCCGATCAGCGCGTAGGCGAGCCCGCGGGCGCCGCGCGACCGCGCCCACTCCTGCCATCGGTCCAGCTCGCGCCGCGACTGCGAGGCACCGCCGGGCATGACCACGGCGCCCACGTGCTGCGCCTGGAACACCCGGAACTCCGTCCCGGCGAAGTACTCGGTCAGGTCGGTGAGCTCACAGCCGAAGCGCAGGTCGGGCTTGTCCGAGCCGTACCTCGCCATCGCGTCTGCGTAGGTCATCCGGGGCAGCGGCGTGGGCACCTGGTAGCCGGCCAGTTCGGACCATAGCCGGGAGACGATGTCCTCGGCCACGTTGATGACGTCCTGCCGGGTGACGAACGACATCTCGATGTCGATCTGGGTGAACTCCGGCTGCCGGTCCTTGCGGAAGTCCTCGTCCCTGAAGCACCGCGCCAGCTGGTAATAGCGCTCCAGCCCGCCCACCATGAGCAGCTGCTTGAACAGCTGCGGCGACTGCGGCAGCGCGTACCAGTGGCCCGGCTGCAGCCGCACAGGGACCAGGAAGTCGCGCGCGCCCTCCGGTGTGGACCTGGTCAGGTAGGGCGTCTCCACGTTCACGAACCGGTGCTCGCGCATCACATCGGACAGCAGGTAGGCGGCCTGCGACCGGATCCGCAGCGCCTGCGCGGTCTCGGACCGCCTGATGTCCAGGTACCGGTACTTGAGCCGGATGTCCTCACTGACCTCCGCGGAATCCTCGACAGGGAACGGCAACGGGTCGGCCTTGCTGAGTACTTCCACTTCGTCCACGACCACCTCGACCTGCCCGGTGGGCAGGTCCGGGTTCTCGTTCCCGGGCGGCCGGACCCGCACGGTCCCGGTCACCAGCACGCAGAACTCGGCTCGCAGCTCGTGGGCAACAGCCTCCTCGCCGCGCCACACGACCTGCACCAGGCCGCTCGCGTCCCGCAGGTCGATGAAGACCACGCCGCCGTGGTCCCGGCGCCGCGCCACCCAGCCAGCCAGCACCACGTGCTCTCCCGCGTGCGACGCCCGCAGCGTCCCCGCCTCATGGGTGCGGATCATCGCGCTTGTCCCCTTTCGCCCAGCCACGCCGTCGCCTGGCTCGTCAGGCCGATCGCGCTGTCACTGATCTTTAAAATCTTCTTCCATCCGAACGATCCTGCCTGCTTGCCGTCGGCCAGCACCACGCGACCCGCGCCAGGGCTCACAGGCCACGGGAGCGCCCGGACACGGGCGGCGGCGGGTCAGAGGGATCCAGACCCACGAGGAACGGATTGGCGCGGCGCTCGGCGCCGATTGTGGTCTGCGGACCGTGCCCGGACAGCACCACGGTCTCGTCCGGCAGTGTGAGGCACACGCGGGCCAGGCTGCGCAGGATCGTCGGGTAGTCCCCGCCGGGCAGGTCGGTCCGCCCGATCGACCCGGCGAACAGCAGGTCACCCGAGAACAAGACGTCGCCGACCTCGCCCGTTTTGCTCTTACCTTGTACCGTAATGGGTGCTCCGGCCGCGGGGGCCTGAAGCGGCAACCGGAATGTCACCGAGCCTTCGGTATGGCCGGGCGCGTGATTCACGATGATCTCAAGCCCCACGAGACTCAAGCTCATCCCGTCGGCCAGTTCTTTGACGTCGTCGGGCTCGGTGAATTTCATCCCTCCGAACAGTTCCTGTGCTATCCCGAGCGAGAAACCCTTTGCCGGATCGCTCAGCAACGCGCGGTCGGCGGGATGGATGTAAGCCGGGATGCCTTTAGCGCCGCAGACCGGGGCGACCGACCACACATGGTCGATATGGCCGTGCGTGAGCAGCACCGCGGCAGGCCGGAGCCGGTGGGTGGCCAGGATGTCCTCGATCCCCGGCTCGGCGTCCTGGCCCGGATCGATGATCACGCACTGCTCGCCGGGCCCGGGCGCGACCACATAACAGTTGGCCGCGAACGCGCCCGCCGGGAACCCTGCGATGAGCACAAGCGTCCTTTCTCACGGTACGGTGTCTCAGATTACCGAGGGGACCGGCATGGCCGCGAACCGATAACGAAGGGTACCGATCCCGTCATCTGGAAGGTACGATTCGCGGACGATCGCGAATTATGGGGCTTGCGGGGAGTCACCCCGGGCACGCCCCTGCGGGGCGCCTGGGGGGCGTCCCCCCGGGCCAGTAGCTTCCGTGTTTCGGGATCAGAGGTATACCGGGTTCGTTGGCCTGCCCCCCGTGAATACCAAGCGGTAGCGAGACAGCGCGACAGGCCAAGGAGGACGTAACCGGTGGCGGGTAAGAACGAGCGCCAGCGCAGGCAAGCCAGGGAACGGTACCGCCGTCAGCAGCAGCAGCGGGCGGTCAGACAGCGCCAGGTCCGCAAGCGCTGGGTCATCGGACTCAGCGCGGTCGCCGCCGCCGGGCTCATCGCCGGCCTGCTGGTGGTGTTCCTGCCCGGGAGCGGCAAGAGCGCGTCGGCCCCGG
>JASHPR010000174.1 GCA_030038015.1 Streptosporangiaceae bacterium | reverse complement strand
CCCGCGGGCACGCGGCCGCGCGGCGCGGGCCCGGCCGCCGCCGGCGCGAACGCCGCTCGGGCAGCACGCCCTCGCCGGGCCAGATTCCTATAAAGTCCAGAACGTGCCGGCCCGGGGCTGGCGCACGACGCCCGCGGCCCGCGCGCCTAGCCGTCGCTGAGCACCCGGTGCACCTTGTGCTGCGCGGCCTGGGCGAGCGGCCGCATGACCACCAGGTCGATGTTCACGTGCGGCGGCCTGGTCACCGCCCAGGCGATGGCGTCCGCGACGTCGTCCGCGGTGAGCGGCTCGGCGACGCCCGCGTAGACCGCCGCCGCCTTCTCCGCGTCGCCGCGGTACCGGTTCAGCGCGAACTCGCCGGTCTTCACCATCCCGGGCGCGATCTCGATCACCCGCACCGGCCTGCCGGACAGCTCCAGGCGGAGCGTGGCCGCGATCGCGTGCTCCGCGTGCTTGGCCGCGACGTAGCCGCCGCCGCCCTCGTAGGCGACGAAGCCCGCGGTCGACGACAGCACCACGATCGTGCCGTTGCCGCCGGCCACGAGCTTGGGCAGCAGCGCCTGCGTCATGTGCAGCGTGCCGAGCACGTTGACCTCGTACATGGCCAGCCAGTCGGCCGCGGACGCCTCCTCGACGGTCTCCGTGCCGATCGCACCGCCTGCGTTGGCGACGAAGACGTCGCAGCGTTCGAGCGCCGCGGCGAACGCGTCGACCGCCGGGCGGTCGGTGACGTCCAGGGTATGGACCTCGGCCTGGCCGCCGTGCTCTTTGATCTCGCTGGCGACCGCCTCGAGCCGGCCGGCCCTGCGGGCGGCGAGCACCACCCGGTACCCGGCCTCGGCCAGCTTCGCCGCGGTGGCCGCTCCGATTCCGCTGCTTGCTCCGGTGATGACGGCTGTTCGCTGCACCCTAAAGATTGTGCCAGCAGCTCCCGCTGCGCCCGTCATGCCCCTTCGCCGTCCCTCGCAGGGTCTTGCCGACGGTCGCGCGGGCGGCGATGGCGGCGTGCGCTCGATCAGCCATGAGGCCCCGGCCCCGGCCCGCTCGGCGTGGCCCCAGCTTCCGGGCCCGGGCCATGGCGCCGGCGGCGGAGCGGCGTGGGATCGTTGCAACGGTAGCGAGCTTTCCTGCGAAGAACAGGCTGCCCGTGCCGCCCAGGAGGAGATCATGCGGGAACCGCGCCGCCGTGAGGTGGCTGCCAGTGTGCCCGGCGCTCGCGCCGGGGCTGGCCAGCGGCGCGGAGGTGTTGCCGGTGCCTGAGCCTGCCGACGGCCCTGACCAGCAGCCCGGCTACGGCATCGGCGCGCTCGCCCGTCGTCTCGGCGTCGCGCCGGCCACGCTGCGCGACTGGGAGCGTCGCTACGGCATCGGGCCGGGCGGCCGCAGCGCAGGCGGCCACCGGCGCTATCAGCCGGAGGACATCGCCCGGATCGGGCACATGCGCAAGCTCGTCCTCGACGGGGTGCCGCCCGCTGAGGCTGCCCGCGTGGCCCTGGCCTCGGAAACGGCGGCGGGGCCGGCGGCGGGGGAGCAGGACCTGGCGGCGTGGGGCGCGGGCGGGCGGTCACTTCCGCTGCCCGGCCGGTTGCCGCAGGCCCGCGGGCTGGCCCGGGCCGCCCTGGCGCTGGACGGGCCGGCCATCGCCGGAATGCTGGAGCGCTCGCTGGACGCCAGCGGCGTCGTGGCCACCTGGGAACGGCTCGCCGTGCCCGTGCTGACCGCGGTCGGCGAGCGGAGCGCGGCGAACGGGACCTGCATCGACGCCGAGCACCTGCTCTCCGCCCAGCTGATTGCCGCTCTCGCGGCGCGGGTTGGCAGGCTCGCCGAGCCCAGGAACGCCCGGACGGTGCTGCTGGCCTGCGCCGACGGGGAGCAGCACAGCCTGCCGCTGTACGCGCTCGCCGCGGCGCTTGCGGAGCGGGGAGTGCGGACCACGATGCTCGGCGCCCGGACACCGCCGCCCGTGCTCGCCGGGGCGATCTCGCGGATCGGCCCAGCGGCGGCGTTCGTCTGGTCCCAGACCGCCGCAACCGGTGACCCGGCCCAGCTCGATCACATTCCCAGGCAGCGCCCGCCGCTGCGGCTGTTCGCCGTGGGCCCCGGGTGGCTGGGCGTGCCGCCCGGCGTCCGCACGGTTCGCTCCCTGCCCGAGGCCGTCCAGCAGGCGTGCGAAGCCGTCGGCGTGGCCTGACCCGCCGGGCCGCGTCCGCTGCGCATGCGTTCACCGTCTGCGGCGCGCCGGCCCCCCGGCAGCCCTCGTTTGCCATCTCCGAAATTATGAATAATATTTGAATGAAAATTTGGCAGAGGCGAGCGCGGGCAGTGCCAACGGGAACCTGTGGATGTGCCGGATGCCCGCTATGGCGTGCCTTTCCGTTCATTCGCCGCTGGATGGGCCGCCCGCCGTGGCGCTGGCGAGGCCAAGGCGCGGATCGCGCGCGGGCTTCGCGGCGTCCGCCAGATGGCGACGGCCGCAGGCGTGAACCCGGGGGGAAGTCATGGCTGAGATCAGGCCGCTGATCGGGGTCTCGAGCTGCCTGATCGGGCAGCCGGTCAGGTTCAACGGCGGCCACTGCCGCAGCCGCCTCCTCACCGAGATCCTGGCCGGCCACGTCGAATGGGTCCCGGTGTGCCCGGAGGTGGAGATCGGC
The DNA here is from genome assembly GCA_030038015.1 of Streptosporangiaceae bacterium. GTDB lineage: Bacteria > Actinomycetota > Actinomycetes > Streptosporangiales > Streptosporangiaceae > JASHPR01. The sequence continues at coordinate 1,790 of JASHPR010000174.1, read as the reverse complement.
CTCGGCGCGCCCAGGGAGCCGGTGCACCTGACCGCCGAAGGCAGGCTGGTCAGCAAGAACGGCCAGGACCACACCGACGCGATGACCGCGCTGGCCGGCCGGCGCAGCGGCGGCCTTGCCGGGCTGTGCGGCTTCATCGCCAAGTCGCGCTCCCCAAGCTGCGGCCTGTACAGCGTGTGCGTGCGCCAGGGCGACGCGGCCGTGACGAGGAACGGGCGCGGGGTCTTCGCGGCGTCGGCCCTCGGTGCGGACCCGACGCTCCCTGCCGAGGAGGAAGGGCGCCTGAACGACCCGCTGCTGCGGGAGGCGTTCATCGAGCGGGTGTTCGCCCGCGCGCGGCTGCAGCGGCTCTTCAGCGGCTCATGGCAGGTGCGCGACCTGGTGGCGTTCCACGCCAGGCACAAGCTCCAGCTCATGGCCCACGACCAGGTCCGCTGCCGCCAGGCGGGATACCTGGTGGCGACCGCCCGGGCGAGGCCGGGCGAGGAGGTCCGCGCGGAGTACACGGCCCTGTTCGCCGGGGCCATGTCCCGCCGGGTCAGCCGGCGCCGCAACGTCAACGTCCTCCACCATGCGTTCGGCCTGGTCAGCGAGCACCTCGAGGACACCAGGCGGCACGACATCCTGGCCGCGATCGACGCCTACCTGCGCGGCGAGCTCCCGCTCAGCGTGCCGGCCATCCTGCTGCGCCACCATGCCGAAGGATGCCACGCCAGGTACCTGGCGGCGCAGACATACCTCGACCCGTTCCCCGCCGCGCTCGGCCTTCGCAACCACGCCCCCGGCCCCTCGGGCACGCGCGGCCAACCCGGCCACCGCCCTGGCCCGATGAGGGCACAGGACGCGAGGAAGGAAGCGCCGGGGTGACCTCACGTGGATCGCGGTCATCGGGCCGTGGCTGATGGACGCGTCGCTGCGCCGGTTCCGGCGCCTGGTCTGAGGGGAAGCCGGAGTGGCGGACTACCGCGCGACGATCGGCTCCCGCCGCGCGCTCGGACGGGCCAGCGGCGCCCTGCACGCTCAGAGCGGCGGGCTCCCGGTGACCTGGCGGGTGGCCAGGCTGACGTTCGCGGTCTTCTGCATCAGCACGCTGATGAAGGCCTCAAGCTCCGCGCGCTGCGCCGCGGACGAGGGCGCGCGCAGATCCGCGAACTCGGCCCAGACGAGCACCAGGTAATGCCCCTTGACCTCGGCCGCCTCGAAGCCCGTTCCGCTTGTCAGGTTCTTGGTCGGCCCCTCAGCCGCGGGCAGCTGGGCGATGTACGCCGCGGGGCCCGCCGCCTTCCCCGCCTGCTCGGCGGCCGTGGCGGTGACCAGGTTCAGCACGCCGATGGTGCCCATCAGCTTGTGGTCGGAAGACAGGTAGCTGGCGCGCATGGCCTGGGTGCAGTCCGCGCGGCCGACCGCCGATATCAGCTGGCTGCCCACCAGGGCCGCGCCGCAGTGCACCTTCGCCTTCTGCACCGTCCTGAGGTAGCTGGTGGTCCCGTTGGTGAAGCTGGCCGGGAACAGTTCGGCGAGGGTGAGCGGTACCGGGTCGAGCGCGCGTGTCTCGATGTGTCCCCACTGGCCAAGCGGCGAGGGGCTGGGTGAGAGATCGCTGGGCGACGGCCGGGCTGGAGGGGTGGCCCGCTGCGCGTCCGCCGCCGGCGCCTGGGGCTTGTGGGCGACGGCCAGCAGGAAGTACGCGGCCGCAGCGGCGGCGACGACCAGGGCGATGCCGCAGATCGCCAGGGCGCGCCCGCGGACGCCTCGCCCCCGCCGCCGCTTGCGGCCGCGTGAGCCGCGGC
>JASHPR010000173.1 GCA_030038015.1 Streptosporangiaceae bacterium | reverse complement strand
AAGCGCTCAGGTAGCCGTCGTACTGGCCGGAAGCAATCGCGGCCACACTGACACCGTCTGGATCCATCTGGACCAGTGGCGCCGCACCTTCATTGGCAACGGTCGTGGCAAAGTTTACAGGAAACGGCACATACCAACCGCTGTAATACATAACGATATCTGGCTTCACCTCAGTGGCCTTCGTGAAGGCTGTCACTCCGCCGTATGAGGTTGGAGCGCCCTTTGCAAAAACACCGAGATAAGAGCTTGTCGCGGTAGGAAGATGTACCGGCAGTGGCCCGCTGGTCGGGTCTGCGGTCCTGTTATAGAGGATGACACCGGCTGCGATGCCAGCCGCAGCGAGGATCGCTGCGGCGTTCAGGAGGAACCGCCTGGGCTCCCTTTGCCTTCTCCTGCTCTGATACCTCATCGGGTAGCTCCTTCCGCAATCCGGGCGTGGCTGCGGCGCGAGCCGAGTACCCTCCCGGCGCGTCTCATGCTTCTACCTCCTTCGGCTGGGCGCGTCTCCAGACACCCTTGCTAGGAGTCATCAAGGGCGCCATCAGGTAAAGTTGCACGCCGCCCAGGACCTCTGTGGCCCAGTACGGATGCCACCCGTACTCGTGCACCCGCAGCGCTAGGCCCGACCAAAGGAGTAGTTGAACAGCTGCAATCCAGGTGCAGAGGATCCGGTTGACAATCACGGGAACCTGGCCCCCATCCGGCGACGCGCCGGTCGGAACCCACTCAGCGACGCGCCCCTGAATTGCATGCCACACCGCATACACGTGGCAACACGAGTTGATCATGCATACCCGCCAGATCGTGGGACGCCAGCCGCGGCTCAGCAGCGGGAAAATGAATAGACTTGCCGCAAGAGCCGGCAGAAGCGGCAGGTAGTTGTGCGGGTAGATGCGCTGCGGATAGAACCAGATCATCGTCAGCGTCGGGAACGGCCCGGTTAGCAGCAGTGCGGCCGATGACATGTAGTACAGAAATGCCGCCCAGAAAGCCGCCCGCTGCTGCCAGGTGAACGGGGCCTCCTGAAAATGCTTCTCGACCATCAGCAGCATTGAGGAGCGGCACCAGCGGGCTTGCTGATTGGCGAGCGACGCGAAGTCGGTCGGCGCTACGCCCTTGGCTAGGCATAGAGGCAGGTACCGGGTCTCATACCCGGCCCACCACAGCTTTACGCCCGAGTGCACGTCTTCACCGATGGGCACCTGCGCGAAGCCCCCCGCAGCCAGTACGGCCGCACGGCGGTAGACCAGATTGGTCCCAGCGCAGATCGCCGCCTTGTAACGGTCTCGGGCTGGCTGGATGAACCGGAAGAAGATCTCCTGGAGCGTTCCGGCATAGCGCTGGATATAGGAGAACGATGGGTTGGTGACATCGAAGTACTGGGCCGTCTGCACGATGCCGATCTTGGGGTCGGAGAAGTAGGGCATGGTCTCGTAGAGAAACTCCTGTCGAACCGCGAAATCGGCATCGATGACAGCGATGAAGTCACCGGAACTGATACCAAGGGCATGGGTAAGGTTGCCGGCCTTCTTCATCTCGCCCGGGTTGGGACGCACGATGTACCGGAAGTCATACAGGTCGGCTAGGTCACGGACTTTCTCCCGGGCAGAATCATCAAGCACGTAGACGATTTTGGGTCCGCGCCACTGCATCCTGCTCACGTAGCGGAAGGTGTTGTTCAGCACTGCCAACGGCTCGCCGCAGCTGGGCAGGAACACATCGACGGTCTCGCCCTGCTCGTGGTAGGCGGCCACAGTGGCTTGGTGCTCCGCCAGGGTCAGCCTCGGGCGCCCGATGCGAAGCCAGAAGTTGACGATGACAGGTGGCACCATGACCATGAGCAGCAGCCACATTAGCGGGGAGACAGCCCAGGCATGCTCGGCCACATGGACGTACCCGTAGAGAACCCCGACGGACGCGACGAGCAGCCACGCGAACACCCAGCGGCGTGGCTTGCCAAAGTATTCGTACTTCTCCCGATCATCGGGAGGCTGTGGCAAGTACATCTCTTGCGGTTCCAGAGCGGAGGGGTCAGCCACGGGCACCGCTCCTCCCTGAATGCCGGCCTGGCGCGGGCTCTCGCAGTGCCCAGACGGTGAACCGCCCGGCGCGCGCCATGACGTAGTAGCCGCCTGATCGGCGCATGTCCGCGGTGATCTCCCTGTCGGCAGCGGCAGTGTCCCCGAAGTCCATAATCACCAGGGAGAAGTAGTGCCTGCTGATCGCCGCCTCGAAGGACGGCGCCCCCGGAAGTGTCCCTGGGTACCGGAAGTAGTAGGTGCTTGACCACATCTGCCAGGGGACATCAGCGCGCAGGTAGTAAGCCTCAACGTCGTAATCCTCCGCCAGGTAGTTGCCTGGGTGGGAATGGACCGCGGAGCGAAGCATACGGACCAGAGCCGCCGAGTTCGGCCAGACGTGATACAGGGCGGCTGCCTGTCCCATCGAGCCGAACAGCGTCGATGCCGCTATGGGCAGCGCCATGACCGCAGCCCATCCACGCCCCGGGTCCACCCTGCTCATGCGTGCCATCGCATAGCCCGCCGCGATCGCGGCGAACCAGGCGCCGAAGACCACGTGCTTCTGGAGGCTCACGGTTGTATGAAGCCTGGCTTGCTCAGCCGGGGCCAGGAACGCAGCGGCGGCCAGGAAGGCTGGCAGCAGCTTGCCGCGCGCTTCGCTGCGCGCGGCAAGCACCGCGCCGAGGACGGCGAGGACCGCTATCAGGCTGGTCCAGACATAGGCATGCTGCAGGACGGTCGTCACCGTGACGTCCGACTGGGGGCGATGGAGGGTGCTCGTCGTGACGCCCTGCCAGTAGTCCCGGCCGCCGGCCAGAACGCCCGCCGTGACCAGCACGAGCCATGAGCCCGCGACAGCCAGAGCAGCCGCGAGTCCCGCTCTGACCCCGCGCAGCCGCCACACCGCCGATGCCACGACGACGACCACGACAGGAGTGAACAAGGCGGTCGCGTATTTCGCAGCGTCTGCGACAGCCATGGTGACGCCGCCGGTGATGAGGAGAGCGAACCTCGCCGGAAACTGGCAGTCAGCAGACCGGATGCCAAGCCATGTAGCAAGCGCAAGCAGGAAGAGCGCCATTGCATCGAAAGTGGCGAAGGCACCCAGGAACTGCGTGCCGGCGAGGGTCGCGAACAATGCCGCGGCCAGGAGCGCCGCCCGCTGTCCGTAGAGCCGGCCTGCCGTAGACCACAGGAGTCCTGTTACACCGAGCATAAAACACAACGACAGCGCGCGCGCAGCGGTCAGGCCCCCGATACTGTCCGCGAGGGCACCAATAGGCGGATAGATGGCCGGAGAGCCGGAGAAGTACGAAGGGAAGTCAGGGATCGACGCTCCGTGCAGCCACCGAGCCCATTCCAGGTGCCCGGCCCGCAGGTAAAGGGCCTCATCCTGAAATGCAGTGTTAGACCATACGAGCCGCAGCGACAAAAGTACCTGCACAGCCAAGACGGCAAACAGCGGCCACCGCTCCGTCGCCAGCTTGCGTCTGGCGGCCCGATATGCCGCCCCCCCGAACAACGGTGCATTATCGGGAGACGAGGCTCCGGAAGGGCCGCGACGCTGAGTCGTCAGCTCCCGGACAGCGGCCTCACGTATAGGAAGCCGATCCAACATGCCGGGTGCTGACGCGGGCAGAGCGAGTGCGCCGAGAGTCCGCAGCTCCTGTGTTTCAGGATCGGGCGTGCTAACGGCCGTCGGCAAGGCCGGACCGTCGATCGGCACCGGGTCGTGTGGAGAGCTCACAGGGGCGGCTCGCTGCTCTGCGGCACTGACACCGCAGCCAGCGCGGAAGCTCTCGCCGACTTCGGGATCATTCTGCCGTGATTCATAGGGCGCACCTAGCTGCGAGCAGGCACATGCGAGGACACCTCGGCCCCCCCGCGCTGCCCACGGAATGTATCGTCGGCATCACATGCCGTAGCGGCAGCCTCCCCGGATAGGAATGCCGCAAGTGAAAACCTACAGCCTGTTCTCATCGGTGGAACGATGAATGACGAATTTGCGGACGGCGCTGATGAACACTGCATTAAGTAATCACTCTATAACTGTAAGTTAGTAACCCATTGGACGACGGCATGCTAATTATGATCACTCGGCACAAGCGTCAGGCCTGATACGCCTACCCGGAACGCTCCCTCGGCCAGCTGGTTGCCTTCTATGCGCCAGTCCTGGTCGTAGATGCTCGGGCCGCTCAGGTCCTTGTCGAACCACACAATTCCGAGCGCCTTGTAACGGGACATGCCCTGGAACAGATTAAGGATGTTGGGGTACACGTCGGCGCGCGGCGTCACGGCAGTTTCAGAGAGCAATATTGGCTTGTCAGTAAATTCCCGAACCTGATCAATTGTGTTTCCAAATACCCCCGTAAAGGTGTCGGAAGGACTGGTGTAGTACCCGTCGATGCCGACCCATGTGACGTACGCCGCGCCTGGCCACCACGAGGCGATCGGCCCGGTCCCAGGCTGGTCGGCCTGGATAGTCCACAGCCAGGTAACGTTGTCGGCGCCCTCAGCCCGGAACAGCGTCACGATGTGCTGCCAAGCCGCCACGAACGTCGAAGGTGGGACGTTCCCGTATCCCCACGAGTACCAGCTGGCGTTCATCTCATGCCCGAAACCGATGACGACCTGATGGCCGTAATCCCTGACGCTCTCCGCATACAGGCTTAGGTAGCCGTCATACGCACCGGCCGCGATCGCCCCAACGGAGCCGTAGGTGGGATCTATCTGCACGAACGGGATAAGGCCGTGGCTGTGCACCATCTCCGCAAACGATGTGTCGAAGGGCTCCGCCCAGCCGCTGTAGTAACCGATCAGGTTCGGCTGCCTGCCCGCGGCCTCGGCGAACTCGGCGATTGGCTGATAGGAGGGCGGCGACCCGGGCTCAAAGACACCCAGGTAGGAGTCTGCGGTGGGAGGGAGAGAAGCATGCACTACCGGGGGGGCAGAGGGCAGGAGAGTAAAGCGCGCTCCGGTAAACCCGACCGCCACGGCGGCAATCACGAACGCTAGGAGCACGACTATGCGAGGTCTCATGCCGGCTCGCCTCCGGGAAAAATCACGCGGCTCACGACAGCGAGGTTGAGCAAGCCGAAGACCAACAGGACTGCGAATCTCAAGGAGCATAGGGTAGCTGTCCGCCAGACGGCCAGCACCACCCACAGCAGCGCCATGCCACCGCTCCACCAGGTGACCCCGATCCGGAAGCGCCGCAGAGAACTGCCCGGCGTCCTCGTCGGATGCCAGCCCATCGACTTGCCCCGGGAGCCGTCACAGATCGCGAAGACGTGGGCCCACCCGCGGGCGACCCCGAGCGGCCAGACCCACGGCCCATATCCTGAGCGATGCCACAACGGGTACAGGACGAATCCGGTGAGCATGGCCGGCAGCAAGATGACGAAGTTTCGCAGCTGGACCTGGCCGGGCAGGAAGGCGAGCATCACCACCGGGATGACCGGCCCGAAGAACGTCAGCAGCGCCGTGTAGGCGTAGTAGAAGAACCCGGAGATGTAGGCCAGCCGCGCCGGGATGGTCATCGGCACCGACCAGAGCCGGTGAGAAAACACGATGCCCACGTTCCCGGAGCACCAGCGGTACTGCTGGCGCACGAAGGCATCGAGATTGTCCGGGCAGATTCCCGTGGACAACACGATCGGCAGATAGGCCATCGACCAGCCGATCCGGCGCACATCGAGTCCGGTGTGCACGTCCTCGGCGTAGGGGATGAGCGTTGGGCCGCCCTGCGGCTCGAGCGCGACCCGGCGGTAGACGGCGGAGGTCCCGCAGCAGATGGCCGCGTCGAACCGGTCCCGGGCCACCTGCACCGTCCGGTAGAACACTTCCTGGATCGGGCCGGCTGCCCTCTCGATCCACGTCTGCGCGGCGCTGCTCCTGAAGAACTGAGGCGTCTGCACGATGGCGATCGCCGGGTCGTCCATGTACGGAAGCGTCTCGGCCAGGAAGTCGCGGCGCGGGGCGAAGTCCGCGTCGAAGATGACCAGGAACTCCGCGCTGGTCCGGGCGAAGGCATACCTGAGGTTGCCCGCCTTCTTGTAGGTGGGAAGGTCGGGCCGGCGGATGTAATGGAACCCGAAGGATTCAGCGACCGAGCGGGCCTCATCGGACGCGCCGTCGTCAAGGACGTAGGCCTGGGCCATGCCCCCGTAGTTCCCGATCAGGCGGCCAACAGCAGTCCAGGTGTTGCTGAGCAATTCGATCGGCTCGCCGCAGATCGGCAGGAGGATGTCCACGCCCGGGTAGGAGCGCGGCTGCCACGCCCTGATACGCGCCTGGTGAGCGGCCAGGTTGAAGCCACGGCCGGCGAAGTTCACCGGCAGGCTGAGCGCCTGGTAGATGACGTAGGTTGCGGTGAAGGCCATGAACGGCAGCAGGACAAGGTCATGGAGCTCGAACCTGGCCTGGCTGATGACCAGGCAGCCCGCGCCGACGACCAGCGTGGCCGTCAGGTAGGGCAGGTTCCGCTGGACGTAGGAATATTTCTCCTCGTCATCGGGGGGCTCAGGAAGTACCAGGCTGTCCTGGCGCTGCCGCC
>JASHPR010000172.1 GCA_030038015.1 Streptosporangiaceae bacterium | reverse complement strand
CCCCGGCGCCACCGGCGCACCTGCTGCCCCGGCCGGCCGAGATGCGGCGGCCACGGCTTCAGCAGCCCGGGGGCTGGCGGCCGGCCGGGGTCCCTGGGCTGGCGTCAGCCCTCCGCGTCGTCGAACTCGCCGCCGCGCACGCCCTCCAGGAAGCACTCCCACTCATTCCTGTCATAGACAAGAACCCGGCCCTCGGGATCGCCGGCCACGCGCATCAGCACCCACTGCGTCCCTGTGCCTGCGGCACCGCCGACGAAGGCGATCTCAAGGGCGCCCTCACCCTCGCCTGACCGCCGCCAGTCCTGCGCATCAAGATCGATACCGAGCGCTGCCACGGTCGGCTTCGCATTCACCGCACCCCCTGGGTCCTGGTCGTCCATGGTCTGCCTCGGTCATCCCGCCGCCGGGTCACGGGCGGCGGGCCACACCACAGTAGATTCCGCGCGATCCCTCGGTGTCGGCGGCCTCGACGTCCTCGGCGCCCCAGAGGCCCGCGTAGGTGACCGCCGGGCCGGCGCCGCTGTAGGGCGGCACCAGGTCAAGCCCGTCGAAGAACCGCTCGACCTCGGCCTTGGAGCGCAGACGGAGCTTTCCGGCCACCTCCGCGCAAGCCTGGACGCCCGCCTTGACGGTGTTCGGCGGGATCTTGTCGTACGTCCCGTGCGACAGGGCCAGGTAGCTTCCCGGCGCCACCGCTTCCATGTACCGGGCCACCAGGCCCCACGGATCCGCGTCGTCGGCAACGAAGCTCAGGAACGTGGTCATCAGCACCCCGGCGGGCTCGCTGAGATCGATGAGCCGGCGCAGCCCTGGGTCTCCCAGCAGGGCGACGGGATCCCGCCAGTCGGCCGTGACCAGCGCTGTCGTGCCGTCTGCCGTGAGCAGGCTCCCGGAGCGCGCAACCACCATCGGGTCCCGGTCCACGTACACCACCCGGGCGTCCGGGGCAACCTTGTGCACGGTCTGGTGGGTGTTGTTCTGGGTGGGCAGGCCGGGGGCGAAGTCGATGAACTGCCGGATGCCGTGATCAGCGAGCCACAATGCCGCCCGCCCATGGAAACCCCGGTTGGCCCATATCGCGTCGACGACGTCGGGCACCGCGGCCTTCAGCCGCTCCGCCGCCTGACGGTCGGCAGGGAAGTTGCAGGCGCCGCCCAGCAGGTAGTCATAAAGGCGAACCGGATTTGGCGTGCTGGGATCCACCCCAGGGGGAACGCCGGGGAGCGCTGTCATCTCGCCTCCATCCCCCCAACGCCCAGTCTGACATGATCCGGGCGGTGCCGAAAAGGCGCGAGCAATAGGCCCTCACGTCCGGTTTCTGGCGTTCGGCCGCGGCCGCTACTGGCCGGCGTAAGCCCCGCGGCGGTAGCACGACGCAAGGTGATCGTCCACCGCGCCGCACGCCTGAAGGGTGGCGTATACGGTGACCGGGCCGGTGAAGGAGAACCCGTGCCGCCTGAGTTCCTTGGCGAGCGCTTTCGACCCCGGCGTCGAGGCCGGCACGTCGGCCAGGGTCACCGGCGCACGTTCCTGGCCGCCCGCGAAGCTCCAGACGAGCGCGGCCAGCCCGCCAGGCAGCGCGAGGGCTGCCCTCGCGTTGCCGATAGCCGCCTCGATCTTGGCCCGGTTCCTGACGATGCCGGGATCGCCGAGCAGCCGGGCGACGTCACCGGGGCCGAAGCTGGCCACGGCCTGGATGTCAAAGCGGGCGAAGGCCCGGCGGAATCCCTCACGCTTGCGCAAGATCGTCAGCCAGGACAGGCCGGACTGGAAAGCCTCCAGGCACAGCCGCTCGAAGATGCCCCGGTCATCGCGCACCGGGCGGCCCCACTCCTCGTCGTGGTAGGCGAGGTATTCGGTGGTGGCGAGGCTCCACGGGCACCGCAGCAGTCCGTCGGGCCCTTGCCTGGCGCCCGGCGAAGCGGCGCTCAACCGCTCTCTCCCGGCTCGCCCGGATCCCGGAGCGGCGCTGGGTGTGACCGTTCCCAGGCCGACCACGGCCGCTCGTCCGCGGGGGGCCGTGGGCCGCCGATACCGTACTGGAACGGCGGGGGCAGCGAACCGGCCCGCGGCCCCGCGCCGTCCGCGGGCCGCCGGCCCGGGACGTCAGCGGCCGCCGGCCCGGCTGAGGGCTTCCGCGCGGCCGACTGGAGTTCGGCGATCTGGCGCCGCAGGGTGGCGATCTCGACATCGCGCTCGGTCACGATCCGCGCGACCAGGTTCAGCGCCTCGTCGGTGGCCCGGATGTCATACCCCCACAGCGCGACGGGCGGGCGGAGCAGCGCGACATCGGCCGCGGTGAGGATCTCCGCGTTGAGCGGGCTGGTGTCGGCAACGGATGGCGCCAGTTCCCCGCCACGGCCCATGGCGACAACGACCACGCCGCAGAGGATGGCGGCGGCGGCGATGAGCAGCACCACGAGCACACAAGCATCGTGCCACGCCGAGTGCGGGAAGGCGTATCCGCGACGGCGCCCACCCGGGGCACCGGGATCAGGGAGGCTCGCCGGTCCCGCCGGGGCGATCCGGCCGGTGTGCGTCCCAGATGGTCTGAACGACCTCGTCGGGCTCGTCGACGACCCGGAACAGCTCAGGATCGGCGGCCGAGATCATGCCCTGCGCCAGCAGCGCCCGGTGGATCCAGGAGATCAGGCCGGACCAGTACTCGCTGTCCACCAGCACGATCGGGAACTTGGTGATCTTCCCGGTCTGGACCAGCGTGACCGCCTCGAACAGCTCGTCCAGGGTGCCGAACCCGCCGGGCAGCACGACGAACGCCTGCGAGTACTTGACGAACACCGTCTTGCGGACGAAAAAGTACCGGAACTCCAGGCCGATCTCGACGTAGTCGTTCAGGCCCTGCTCGACCGGCATCTCGATGCCCAGGCCAACCGACACCCCGCCGGCGCTCACCGCACCCTTGTTGGCGGCTTCCATGATCCCGGGGCCGCCCCCGGTGATCACGGCGTAGCCAGCGGCGGCCAGGCCGGCGCCGATCCGTTCCGCCCGCTCGTAGTCCAGGCTCCCCGAGGGCGTCCGCGCCGACCCGAACACCGAGACCGCCGGGCCGAGCTCGGACAGCAACCCGAAGCCCTCCACGAATTCGGCCTGGATCCGCAGCACCCGCCACGGGTCGGTATGCACCCAGTCGCTGGGACCACGGCGGTCGAGCAGGCGCTGGTCGGTCGTGGTCTTGGGGATGTGCTTGCCGCGCAGGGTCGCCGGCCCCTGGCGGCGGAGCCGGCGGTGCGGCTCGGGGTAGACGCTCACGACGTCATAACGTATCCGGTGCGCCACAGCAGCCGCCCGCCACCCGTTCAGGCTGGTCATGGGCGCTCACCGGTGGCCAGGCGGACGCCGGATGCGGCGCGAATGTGCGCCTGACGGCTGTGCGGCACGGGCAGCGGGTACGGTCGGTGACGTGCCGAAGACCCGCCCCAGGCGCCGCGGAATCTCGGGCGTGAGCCTGCTCATCGCCGTGATGGTGGCGCTGGGCCTGTACCTGGCGTACCAGCGGGTCAGCCCGCTGCTGGCGGGGAGCGGCTGCGCCGCTTCGGGCGGCGGCCAGCAGATCGCGCTCGGCAGCGGCCAGGCGGGCATCGCCGCCACGATCGCCGGCGTCGCGCAGCGGGATGGCCTGCCCTCCCGCGCCGTCACCGTGGCCTACGCGGCCGCCCTGCAGGAGTCGAAGCTGCAGAACCTGCCTTACGGCGACCGCGACTCGGTCGGGGTGTTCCAGCAGCGGCCGTCACAGGGCTGGGGAAAGCGGAGCGAACTCGAGAATCCGGTGTACGCGACGTCGAAGTTCTTCAGCGCGCTCGCCCGGGTTCCCGGATATGAACGGCTGCCGATTTACCAGGCGGCGCAGGACGTTCAGCGCAGCGCCGACGGCTTTGCGTACGAGCAGTACCAGCCCATGGCCGCGCACATGGCCATCGCGTTCACCGGGCAGGACCCGCATGCGGTCTGGTGCTGGTATGCCCAGGCGATCACCGGCACGGCGCGCTCCGGTGCCGCCAGCGCCGGCCTGGCGCAGACGTTCGGCCCGCAGCAGGTCCGCGCTCCGGCGGATCCCGGGCTGGCCGTGCACGTCCCGGGGATCGCGCAGGGCTGGGCCATGGCGGCGTGGCTGGTGTCGCACGCCCAGCAGTACCGGATCCGTTATGTAGCGTATGCGGGCTACCGCTGGACGGCCGCCGACGGGGCTCAGGGATGGGCCCGCGCAGTTTCCCCGGCTCCGGCGGGAACGATCGAGCTCGGCTGATAGATTGCGTCCCGTGGGGACGGAAAAGGAGTGACGAAGTGACGTACATCATCACCCAGTCCTGCGTCGACCTGCTGGACAAGACATGCATCGAGGAATGCCCGGTGGATTGCATCTACGAGGGCGAGCGCATGCTCTACATCCACCCGGACGAATGCGTGGACTGCGGTGCCTGTGAACCGGTCTGCCCGGTTGAGGCTATTTATTACGAGGACGACGTGCCCGCCCAGTGGAAGGACTACTACCGGGTCAACGTCGACTTCTTCGAAGACATCGGCTCGCCGGGCGGCGCGTCCAAGGTAGGCAAGATCCACAAGGATCACCCGCTGGTGGCGGCGCTGCCACCGCAGCCGCACTGAGCCCGGCCGCTGACCGTCATCGCCGGGTGCCGACTCTCGCCGCGCGACTGCCCCGTTTCCCCTGGGATGCGCTCGAGCCCTACAGGGTGAAGGCGCTCGCCCATCCGGGCGGCATCGTCGACCTGTCGGTTGGCACGCCGGTGGATCCTGTCCCCGACGTAGTGCGCGAGGCGCTGGCTGCTGCCTCGGATTCTCCGGGTTACCCGGCAACCGCCGGCACCCGCGCGCTGCGCCGGGCGGCAGCCGGATGGCTGGCGCGCCGGCATGAGGTCACCGTCGATCCCGACGCCGTTCTCCCCGTCATCGGCACCAAGGAACTGGTTGCCGGCCTGCCGACGCTGCTCGGCCTCGGCCCGGGTGACGTCGTGGTTCACCCAGAGCTTGCCTACCCGACCTACGACGTGGGCGCGCGCATGGCCGGGGCCAGGCCGGTGGCGGCCGACGGGCTCGCCTCGCTGGGTCCCGGGCCGGTGCGGCTGCTCTGGCTGAACTCGCCGTCCAACCCGACCGGCCAGGTGCTGCCCGCCGCGCACCTGCGCAAGTCCGTGGCGTGGGCACGCGAGCGCGGCGCGCTGATCGCCTCGGATGAGTGCTACATCGAGCTCGCCTGGGAGGGACGCCCCGTCTCGGTGCTCCACCCCGACGTGTGCGGCGGGTCGCACGAGGGCCTGCTGGCCGTGCACTCGCTGTCCAAGCGGTCCAACATGGCCGGCTACCGGTTCGGCTTCGTGACCGGCGACCCGCGGCTGGTCGCCGAGCTGCTGGAGATCCGCAAGCACGCCGGCATGATCGTCCCGGCGCCGGTGCAGGCGGCCGCCACCGCCGCGCTCGGCGACGATGACCACGCCGGCGCGCAGCGGGCCAGGTACGCGGCCCGGCGCGGCGTGCTCCGCCCCGCCCTGGAGGCGGCCGGCTGGGCGGTTCAGCACTCGCAGGCCGGCCTGTACCTGTGGGCGGCCCATCCCCGCCGGGACTGCTGGGAGTCGGTCGCCATGCTCGCCGAGGCAGGCATCCTGGTCGCCCCGGGCTCGGTCTACGGGCCATCGGGCACCCGCCACATCCGGGTGGCGCTGACCGCCACCGAGGAGCGGATCGCCGCCGCGGCCGAGCGCCTGCGGACGCTCTGCTGAGCGGCCGGTTCGCGATCGCGGCGGGCAGGTTCACCGTAACCCGGTACCCTGGCACCTCGCGCCAGGCCCGCGCGGCGCTCGCCAGTGACGAGCAGTACCGCGGCCTGGCTGACGAGTACCGCAGGCTCAGCGACATGGCCGCCCAGGAGCACACCGGCCTGCGGCTCACCGAACTCAGCGTGCGGATCGACGAGCTCCGCGGCCAGATGGAGCAGCTGCAGCACATCCTCAAGCAAGTCGAGTAGCCGGCATCAATAGGCTGGGCCTGTGTGGCTCTACAACACGCGCACCGGGCGGGCCGAGGAGATCAATCCGGGGCCGGGCAGGCTGCTGCGCATCTACGCGCACGGCCCCGCCGCGCACGTCGGTGACCTGCGCTGGCTGCTGCTCGCCGACCTGATCCGCCGGAACGCGGAGCACCGGCACGGCCTGGCGGTCCTGGCCTGCCTGGTCGTCGCCGGGGAGGGGTTCCCGGCCGACGCCATGGCGCTGAACCTCAGGCCCGCCGAGCAGACGTCCGGCCCCCCGGAGTGGGCCGGCCCGGACGCCGGTGCGATCACCCCTGGGGAGGTCATCGTCGACGCGAGCGGGCGCGAGGGCGTCAGGCACTCGGTGCGTGCCGGGCAGGTGACGTTCGACGGCCGCGAGATGACCGGCTCCGCGCAGCACCCGGCGCCGGAGGTGCGCCTCCCGGACCTGGCCGGCCGCGGCCTCGACCCGCTCGCGCTGCGGCTGGCGTACCTGTCCCGCCGCCACGCCCAGCGGGTGGACCTCACCTGGGCCGCCCTGGCCGGCGCGGACAAGGCCCTGCGCCGGTGGCGGGAGCTGGTGGCCGAGTGGGCCGAGTCGCCGAGCAAGCCGATGGACGCGGAGACGGCCACGCGAGTCGGCGCCGCATTCGATGACGACCTGGACACCCCGGCGGCGCTGCGGGCGCTGAAGCAGCTCGCGCTGGACCCCGGGATCCCGCCCGGGTCGAAGTTCGAGTCGTTCCTGCACGCCGACCAGCTGCTCGGGCTGGACCTGCCCCGTGACATCGGCCGGCCACGGTGCGGGCCCGGGCCGCAGCCCCGGCCCGCGCAATAGACGAGCATCTTGAACGCGCAGGACGCAACGGATCACCGCAGGTGCACAAATGTTGCGCGGATCTTGCGCTGTGTCACGCCCCTACGCTGGAGGTCCGCCGGGATCAGGTCCGCCTAGATCATGGGAGACACCGCATGACCCAGACGGATGGCACCGGGCGCCACCGCGCCGGGCAGAGCCGAACGTACCTGATGTGCCCGCCCGACTACTTCGCGGTCGAATACGCGATCAATCCATGGATGAACCCGGGCGAACCCATCGATACCGTCCTGGCGGCACGCCAATGGCGGCAGCTGCGGGACACGTTCACGCGCCTCGGCCATACCGTGCGCACCATCGACCCGGTGCCCGGCCTCCCGGACATGGTCTTCGCGGCGAACGGCGCCACCGTCATCGGCGGAAGGGTGCTCGGCGCGCGGTTCCGGCACCCGCAGCGGGCCGCGGAGGGCGACGCCTACCTGTCCTGGTTTGCCCGGAACGGCTACCCCGCCGTCGCGCCGAGCAGCGTCAATGAAGGCGAGGGCGACATCGTCTTCGCCGGGCGGGTGATCCTGGCCGGCCATGGCTACCGCACCGACCCGGCGGTCAGCAGGGAGCTCGAGGCGCTCTTCGGCCTGCCGGTGGTCAGCCTGCGGCTGGTGGACCCGCGGTTCTACCATCTCGACACCGCGCTGTGCGTCCTGGGCGCGGGAACCGTGGCCTGCTATCCCGGCGCGTTCGACGACGCCAGCCGTGCGGCGCTGGCCAGCCTTTTCCCGACCCTGATCGAGGCGAAGGACGAGGACGCCGAGGTGCTGGGCCTGAACGCGGTCAGCGACGGCAGGCACGTGGTGCTGCCAGCGCAGGCGGCGGGCCTCGCGGCCCAGCTCGCGGATAACGGATTCGAGCCCGTGCCGGTTGACGTGTCAGAATTCCGCAAATCCGGGGGCGGACCCAAGTGCTGCACGCTGGAGATCCGGGAGACGCGGCAGAGCGCTCTCGCGCCGGCACCCTGAAGGAGGCGAACATGGCAGGCAGCGACCACACGCCAGCGGCGGAGCTGCTGCAAGGGCAGGCCGCGGCGCATGGCGCGCACAACTACCACCCGCTGCCGGTCGTGATCGCCGAGGCCGAGGGCGCGTGGGTGACCGACGTCGACGGCCGCCGGTACCTGGACCTGCTGGCCGCGTACTCGGCGGTCAACTTCGGCCACCGCCACCCCAGGCTCGTGGCGGCGGCACGGCGGCAGCTCGAACGGGTGACCCTGGTCAGCCGGGCGTTCGAGCATGACCAGTTCGGGCCGTTCTGCGCCGAGCTGGCCGAGCTCGCCGGGATGCAGATGGTGCTGCCGATGAACACCGGCGCCGAGGCGGTGGAGACCGCGATCAAGACCGCCCGCAAGTGGGGGTACGAGGTCAAGGGCGTGCCCGCCGGACAGGCGGAGATCGTGGCGTTCGGGGGCAACTTCCACGGCCGCACCACAACGATCATCAGCTTCTCCACGGACGAGGACTCCAGGGCCTCGTTCGGGCCGTACACCCCGGGGTTCAGGGTCGTGCCCTATGGCGACCTCGACGCGCTGGCCGCCGCCGTCGGCGACCGCGTGGTCGGCGTGCTCGTCGAGCCGATCCAGGGTGAGGCCGGGGTGCGGGTGCCGCCCCAAGGGTTCCTGGCCGGCGTGCGCGAGATCTGCTCCGCGCGCGGCGCGCTGATGATCGCGGACGAGATCCAGTCCGGGCTGGGCAGGACCGGCACCACGTTCGCCTGCGAGCACGAGGATGTCGTCCCGGACATGTACCTGCTGGGCAAGGCGCTCGGCGGCGGCATCGTGCCGGTGTCCGCCGTGGTGTCCTCCCGCGAGATCCTCAGCGTGTTCCGCCCCGGCCAGCACGGCTCCACGTTCGGCGGCAACCCGCTGGCCTGCGCGATCGGGCGTGAGGTGATCGCGATGCTGAAGACCGGGGAGTTCCAGGAGCGCTCCGCCAAGCTCGGCGCGCACCTGCACGGCCGGCTGGCCGGGCTGCCGGAGAGCGCTGTTCGCGAGGTGCGCGGCCGCGGGCTGTGGGCCGGCCTCGAGTTCGCCACGCTGCCCGGACGGCGGGCCTGCGAGCTGCTCGCCGAGCGGGGCGTCCTGACCAAGGACACCCACGGCTCCACGATCAGGCTTGCCCCGCCGCTGACGATCGCGGAAGAGGACCTGGACTGGGCGCTCGACCGCGTAGCGGAAATCGCCCGCTGACGCGACCATGGACGAATGAGGTCACGCACGCGCATCGCCGCCGCCGTAGCGCTGCTGGCCGTTGCCATCGGCGGGCTGTTCGCGGCGAGAGCCGCCCGGGCGACGCCGGCCGTCGTCGGTCACGTCCAGGCCGAGAACCCCCGGAACGGCTGAACTTCCCGCATCGCTGCTGCCACATCCGCAGCCGGCCGGCCCTGACGGCGAGGCTGACCAGCACCCCGTCCCCGGATCCTTCCCCCTTCTCGGCCCAGCCGTGGACGTCGGCGTCGTCGGGCGTGGCCAGCGTCACCTTCTGCTCGGCGGTGACCCAATCCGCCGCCTCGATCTCTGCCTGGATCCGGGCCGCGAGCTCGAAGGCTAGTTCCGCAGCGGCGCTGTCGCGCCGCCGCTCGAGTTCGGCGCGGAACCAGGTCACAGCGGCGGCGTCCCGTTCAAGAACCGCGATGACCGCCGCGCCGCGGTGATGGCCTGCCGCTGCGCTGGCCGGGCCGCCGCGTGCTGGTCATCGGGCACGCGGACCCGCTGGGGCCTCGATCACCTGGTCGGCGGGACTCCGCTTGAAGACCTGGTCAGCGCCGATTTCGCCGGGCAGGAGGGCTGGGAGTACCTGCTGCCCTGACCCGTCCCATCCGCTGCGAAGGGCAGCGCCGCGGCGGGTGGCTGGTGGCCGGGGCGGCCGGGCGCATATGGTTTCGGCTTGTGAGCATCCTGGCCAGTGCGCTCGACACCCGCGGCGCCGAGTACGCGGCGCGCCGCGAAGCCATGCTGGCCAGGCTGGCCGAGCTGGATGCCGAGCACGCAAAGGCGCTGGCCGGCGGCGGGCCGCGGTACACCGAGCGGCACCGCAGCAGGGGGAAGCTGCTGGCTCGCGAGCGGATCGAGCTGCTCATCGACCCCGACTCCCCGTTCCTCGAGCTGTCGCCGCTGGCGGGCTACGGGACCGGCTTCCCGGTCGGCGGCAGCGTGGTCACCGGCATCGGCGTGGTGTGCGACACCGAGTGCGTCCTGATCGCCAGCGACCCCACGGTCAGGGGCGGGTCGACGAACCCGTGGACGCTGCGCAAGACGCTCCGGGCCTCCGACATCGCCCTGCGCAGCCGGCTGCCGCTGATCAACCTGGTCGAGTCGGGCGGCGCCGACCTGCCCACCCAGAAGGAGATCTTCATCCCGGGCGGGCAGATCTTCCGCGACCTGACCCGGATGTCGGCGGCCGGGATCCCTACCATTGCCCTTGTGTTCGGCAGCTCCACGGCGGGCGGCGCCTACCTGCCGGGGATGAGCGACTACGTGGTGATGGTGCAGGACCGGGCCAAGGTGTTCCTCGGCGGGCCGCCGCTGGTGAAGATGGCCACCGGCGAGGAGTCCGACGACGAGTCGCTCGGCGGCGCGGGCATGCACGCGCGCCAGTCCGGGCTGGCCGACTTCCTCGCCGCCGACGAGCACGACGCGCTGCGCATCGGCCGGGCGATCGTGGCCAGGCTGGGCCGGAGCGCCCCGGGCCCGGGGCACGGCGGGCGGGCAGCGCAGGCGGCGCCGCCGGTGTACTGCGAGGACGAGCTGCTCGGCATCGTCCCCGAGGACCTGAAGGTGCCGTTCGACCCGCGCGAGGTCATCGCCCGGGTCGTCGACGGCTCGGACTTCGATGAGTTCAAGCCGCTGTACGGGAGCAGCCTGGTGACCGGCTGGGCGGCCCTGCACGGGCACCAGATCGGCATCCTGGCCAACGCGCGCGGCGTGCTGTTCAGCGAGGAGTCGCAGAAGGCGGCGCAGTTCATCCAGCTCGCCAACCAGATCGGCGTGCCGCTGCTGTTCCTGCAGAACACCACCGGCTACATGGTCGGCAGCCGCTACGAGCAGGCGGGGATCATCAAGCACGGGGCCATGATGATCAACGCGGTGTCCAACAGCCGGGTGCCGCACCTCACCGTGGTCATGGGGGCGTCCTACGGCGCGGGGAACTACGGGATGTGCGGCCGCGCCTACGACCCGAGGTTCCTGTTCAGCTGGCCCAGCGCCAAGTCGGCGGTGATGGGCCCGGCGCAGCTGGCCGGGGTGCTGTCGATCGTCGGCCGCCAGGCCGCCGCCGCGCGCGGCGAGGCCTACGACGAGGCGGCGGACGCGGCCATGCGGGCCGCCGTCGAGGAGCAGATCGAGGCCGAGTCGCAGCCGTTCTTCCTGTCCGGCCGGCTCTACGACGACGGGGTGATCGACCCGCGGGACACGCGCACGATTCTCGGCATGTGCCTGTCGGTCATCGGGAACGCCTGGCCCCGGGCGGACGGCACGGCGAGCCGGGCCGTTGCCGCCGCCGTGGCG
The DNA here is from genome assembly GCA_030038015.1 of Streptosporangiaceae bacterium. Classification (GTDB taxonomy): domain Bacteria; phylum Actinomycetota; class Actinomycetes; order Streptosporangiales; family Streptosporangiaceae; genus JASHPR01. The sequence continues at coordinate 21,785 of JASHPR010000172.1, read as the reverse complement.
GGCCCGGCCGGCTACGGCGTGTTCCGGCTGTGAAGGGCCACCCGCTGATCACCCGGGTGCTGGTCGCCAACCGGGGCGAGATCGCCCGCCGCGTGTTCCGCGCCTGCCGCCGCTCGGGAATCGGCTGCGTCGCGGTGTTCTCCGATCCCGATGCCGGCGAGCCGCACGCCGCCGAGGCCGACGCCGCCGTCCCGCTGCCCGGTGCCAGCGCGGCAGGCACTTACCTGAACGCGCCGGCGCTGGTCGCGGCCGCGCTGGCGGCCGGTGCCGACGCCGTGCACCCCGGCTACGGCTTCCTGTCCGAGGACGCCGGATTCGCGCGGGCGGTGCAGGCGGCCGGTCTCACCTGGATCGGCCCGCCGGCCGGCGCGATCGAGGCGATGGGGTCCAAGATCACCTCCAAGAAGCTGGCAGCCGGGGCTGGCGTCCCGGTGCTGCCCGAGCTCGGCCCGGCGGATATCACCGCGTACCCGGTGCTGGTCAAGGCGTCGGCGGGCGGGGGCGGCCGCGGCATGCGGGTGGTCCGCGGCGCCGCCGAGCTGCCCGGCGCGCTGGAGTCCGCCCGGCGTGAGGCTCAGTCGGCCTTCGGCGACTCCACGGTGTTCTGCGAGCCGCTGCTGGCCGGCGCCCGCCATGTCGAGGTGCAGGTCCTCGCCGACGCCCACGGGACGGTCTGGACGCTGGCCGAACGTGACTGCTCGGTGCAGCGCAGGTACCAGAAGGTGATCGAGGAGACCCCCTCCCCGGCGGTCACGGAGCCGCTGCGCGCGCGGCTGGGCGCCGCCGCGGCCGCGGTCACCCGGGCGGTGGGATACCTGGGGGCGGGCACCGCGGAGTTCCTCGTCACCAGCGACGGGGAGTTCTTCTTCCTCGAGTTCAACACCAGGCTGCAGGTGGAGCACCCGGTCACCGAGTGCGTGCACGGCATCGACCTGGTCGCGCTGCAGCTGGACGTCGCCGGCGGCGCGGCGCTCCCGCCGGATCCGCCGCCGGCGGCCGGGCACGCGATCGAGGCCAGGCTGTACGCGGAAGACCCGGCCGACGGCTACCGCCCGTCCAGCGGCCCGCTGCACGCGCTGCACATCCCCGGCGTGGACACCAGGTTCATGCCGCCAGCCCCGGGCACCGAGCGGGGGCTGCGCCTGGACTCGGGAGTCGAGGCCGGCAGCCAGGTCAGCCCGCATTACGACCCGATGCTGGCCAAGCTGATCGCCTGGGCCCCGGCCAGGGGCACGGCGGCGCGCCTGCTGGCCAGCGCCCTGGACCGGGCCACGATCCACGGCCCGGCCACGAACCGCGGGCTGCTGGCAAGCGTCCTGCGCCACCCCGTGTTCCTGGCCGGCCAGGCCGACACGTCGCTGCTGGACGGCTACGACCTGGCCGGGCTGGCTCCCTCCGGCGAGGCCTGCCGGCTGTCGGCGACCGCCGCCGCCCTCGCCGGTGCCGCGGCGAACCGGGTGGCGGCGCGGGCGGCCGCGGGCCTGCCCGGCGGCTGGCGCAACGTGGTCTCCCAGCCGCAGCGCGTGTCCTTTGACGGCCCGAGAGGCCGTCTCGAGGTCGCGTACCTGTGGCAGCGTGACGGGATCGCGGTCGTGCCGGAACCGGGCACGGCCGCCCCCGCCGTGGCCGCGATGGCGCCCGGGCACGTGCTGCTCGACATCTCCGGCGTGCGCTACCGGTTCGATGTCGCCAGGGCCGGCGGCGCGCTCTGGGTGGACTCTCCGCTCGGCAGCGTCGTGCTGGCCGCGGTGCCCCGGCTGCCCGAGCCGGCGGCCACCACGGAGCCGGGGTCGCTGGTCGCGCCGATGCCCGGCAACGTGGTGCGGATCGAGGCCGCCGCGGGCCGCCGGGTCAGCGCCGGCCAGCCTGTGCTCGTGCTCGAGGCGATGAAGATGGAGCACCAGATCGCGGCCCCGGCCGACGGCCTGGTGACCGAGGTGCGGGTCGCCGTGGGCGACCAGGTGCAGGCGGGAGACGTGCTGGCCACGGTGACCGGGGACGGCACGGCAGCCGGAGACGCCGTCCGGCGGGAGATGGCATCCGCAGCGGACAGGGGCCCGGGAGAGGACACGGCACGCCCATGAACGATCTGGTCCGTCAGGAAGTGGCCGGGGAGGTCACGATCCTCACCCTGGACTCGCCCGGCAGCAGGAACGCGCTGTCCGGCGCGCTGCTGGCCCAGCTGCGCGCGGCCCTGGCCGGCGCGCTGGACGACCCGGGCTGCCGGGTGATCGTGCTCACCGGCGCCGGCCCGGCGTTCTGCGCCGGCGCCGACCTGAAGGAGAGCCGGACCAGCCCGGCCGCCGCGCCCGAGCTGTTCCCGGAGATCCTGCAGCTCATCTGGGATAGCGGCAAGCCGGTCATCTGCCGGGTGAACGGCAGCGCCCGGGCGGGCGGCATCGGCCTGATCGCGGCGTGCGACATCGCCGTGGCCTCGCAGTCGGCGACGTTCGCGTTCAGCGAGGTGCGGATCGGGGCGACGCCCGCCATCATCGCGGTGCCCTGCCTGCGCCGGATGAGCCCGCGCGCCGCCGCCGAGTACTTCCTGACCGGGGAGGCGTTCGATGCGCAGCGGGCGGTTGAGATCGGGCTGCTGACCACCGCCGTGCCCAAGATCCAGCTCGATGAGGAGGTCGCCAGGTACATGGACCTGCTGCTGCGCGGGGCACCGGGCGCGCTGGCCGCAACCAAGGAGGTGCTCCGCGTGGCCGGGTCGGTGCCGGTCGCCAGCGGGCTGGCACGGATGGCCGAGCTGTCCGCAGCCCGTTTCGCCTCGGAGGAGTGCCAGCAGGGCATGGCGGCCTTCGCCGAGAAACGCGAGCCGGACTGGGCCGCGCGGCGGCCCCGCGGGCGGTCCTAGCCCGCGGCCAGCCGCCGGTAACGGCCGGAGTGGTAGACGAGCGGGCCCGCGCCGGCGGCCCGCTCGGTGACGCCCAGCACCTCGCCGACCACGATGCTGTGATCGCCGCCTCCGTGCACGGCCGTGGTGCGGCATTCCATCGCCCCGATGGCGTGGTCCAGGATCGGCGCCCCGGTCAGCGGCCCCGGAGAGTGCGGGATCGTGTCCAGCTGGCCGTCCAGCGGCCGGCCGCGCGTCGCCAGCCAGCGGGCGGTCTTCTCCGACTCCTCGTGCAGGATCGAGACCGCCCAGCACCCCGCCTCAAGGACCGCGTCGTGGAACCGGGCGATCTTCTCCGCGCAGAACAGGACGAGCAGCGGATCCAGCGAGACCGAGGTGAAGGCGCTCACCGTCATCGCGTGGCCGGTGCCGCCCAGGCTGGTGGACACCACGACGATGCCGGTGGGGAACTGGCCGGCCACCCGCCGGAAGGCGGCGGTGTCAACAGGCCTCACCGCTTGGGCTTCCGCAGGCCGGCCCGGGCCGGCGACCAGAGGGTGAAGGAGACCACCACTCCTGCCACGGCGCAGATCGACCCGCCGAAGAGGAACCACTTGCCAGCGGTGGTGTTCGTGATCACCACGCTTCCCCCGGGGGTGCTCATGGCCAGGACGAACGACGCGACGAACCATCCCACGGCCGGCATAAGGCCGCCGAGGGGCCTGCGCATTCCCCAGCCGCCGAGGACGCACACCACCCCGATGCCCAGGGCGAACGCCACCGCCGCCGCCGGGAAGGACCCCAGCGCCCTGCTGTACTGGAAGGAACCGATCATGCCGAGCAGTACGCCGAGCACCAGGAGCAACGCGTAACAGCCGGCGGTCACCCAGCGCCCGTCGCCGGTGCCCCGCGTGCCGCGCTGGCGGCCTGGCACAGTCTCCACGGCAGAAAGGCTAGTGAATGCCGCCGAACAGATCGTTCTCCCGGCCGTCCCCCCTGCTGGCCGGCCCGCGCGGCCCGGCCAGCAGGGTGTAGTACTCACGGCCGAACGCGCGCTGGCCCACATTGTCGGAAAACGCGAAAAACGGGCTCTCCACCGCGATCTGGGTCGCGTGCGCCCGCATCGCGGCCAGCTTCTGCTCCAGGTAGGCGGTCGCGTCGATCTCCGTGGTCACAACCTCATCGGGCACTCCGAACGGGAGGTCGTGGACGGACTCGACCTGGTCGAAGCTGGGGGCGCCGCCGGGGAAGCTGCCGCCGCCCGGCCTGTTACGCAGCGACTCGATGGCGCCGACGAGAACCGAGCGCGGCACCGCCGTCGCGTAGAACTTGCTGACCAGGCCATCGGCAAGCTCGAAGGCCCGCCACGCCACGCGGTGCGCCTGGATGTGGTCAGGATGCCCGTAGAAGCCGTTGTCGTCGTAGGTGACCAGGACCTGCGGCCGGACCTCGCGGATCACGCCGAGCAGCTCGCCGGCGGCCACGTTGACGTCGGCCTGCCAGAAGCAGCCGGGCGCCTCGTTGCCCGGCAGGCCCATCATCCCCGAGTCACGGTACCGGCCGGGGCCGCCGAGGAAGCGGTGGTCGGTGACCCCGAGCGCGGCGCACGCCGCGGCGAGCTCGCCGATGCGGTACTCGCCAAGGCCCCCGTCAGCGTCGGCGGCCAGGTGAGCGAGCTCGGCAGGGATGACCTCGCCGAGCTCGCCGAGCGTGCAGGTGATCAGGGTCACGTGGGCGCCCTCGGCGGCGTACTTGGCCATCGTCGCCCCGGTCCCGATCGACTCGTCATCGGGGTGGGCGTGCACGAGCAGCATCCTGCGCTCGCTGTCCGGTTTGCTCACCCCAGCGAGCCTACCGAGCGGCTCACCAGCAGCCGCCCGCCGCGCCCGCGAACCCGCCGGGCACGACGTTCTGCTCCGGCCGGTCGGCGGGGCAGAACCAGCTAAATCGGGCGCGATCATGACCCGGCCGGGGCAAGAGGGGAAGATGAGAGGATCCGGGAGTGACCGAGAACAGCCGGGCCCGGGCGCGGGACCTCGGGATCGTGCCGGGCTCGCTTCGGCCGGGCCACCACAACGCGATCACCGACGTCGCCGGCGTGCGGGTGGGGCATACGACGATCATCGAGGGCAGCGACATCAGGACCGGGGTGACCGCGATCGTCCACGACCGGCTCACCGGCTCGCAGGCGCTGGCCGCCGGGCTTGCGGTCGGCAACGGCTACGGGAAGATCGTCGGGACCACGCAGGTCAGCGAGCTTGGCGCGATCGAGACCCCGGTCCTGCTGACCGGCACGCTGAGCACCTTCCGGGTGGCCGACGCGCTGGTCGGCTACATGCTCTCGCTGCCGGGCAACGAGGACCTGCCGACCGTGAATCCGGTGGTGGCGGAGACCAACGACGGGTTCCTCTCCGACATGCGGCGGCGGCCGGTCACCGAGGAGCACGTGCTTGCCGCGCTGCGCGGGGCGGCACCGGGGCCGGTCGCCGAGGGAGCCGTCGGCGCGGGCACCGGGACCTCCGCGCTGGGGTTCAAGGCCGGGATCGGGACCTCCTCGCGGCTGGTGGACTGCGGCGCTCCCGGCGGCCCGGTCACGATCGGCGTGCTGGTGCAGGCCAACTTCGGCGGCACGCTGACCGTGCTCGGCGTACCGGTGCCGCGGGAGCCGGCCGCGCCCCGGCCGGCCGCGCCCCGGCCGGCCGGCTCCGCGGCAGCCACCGCAGAAGCCGACGAGCAGGGCAATTCGTGCGTGATCGTGCTGGCCACCGATGCGCCCCTCGACTCCCGGCGGCTTGGCAGGGTCGCCTGGCGCTCGCTCATCGGCCTGGCCCGCACGGGTTCTGACTTCTCCGGCCGCAGCGGCGACTACGCGCTGGCCTTCTGCACCGCCCGGCCCGGCGCCGGGCCGCTGCCGGATTCCGCGCTCGACCCGCTGTTCCTGGCCGCAATAGACGCCACAGAGGAAGCCATTCTTAATTCCCTGCTCGCGGCGCACACCATGACTGGCTTCCGCGGTCATGTCAGGCACGCGGTGCCGCTTGACCGGGTGCGGCAGCTCTGCCTCGCCAGGGGAGTCCTGGCCGGTCACTAGACTGCACTGGGCTTTGCCGGCCAAATCGGCCACACTCGGCGTGTAGTGAGGGTCACACGCCTGGAGCACCGCCCCGCGGCACCGAAGTGGTATTCAGTGGAATAGGGTTCTCACGGCATACGCGGGCGCGCGCCCGGCGGACAAGGCGTGCGCGCAGGGCGGAGCGGTTCGATAGGTCTCAGGGCGGAGACGTCAATGACGCAGGCACCGGCGGCGCCGGCCAAGACAAGGGCGCAGATCTCGGCACGGACGCTGCGCAAGGACCCCTGGTGGCGGGCGCCGGCGGTCACCGCCGTGGCGCTCACGATCTGGGTGACCTATGCGACCGTGCACGTCTTCATCGGCCACTGGTACTGGGTGCCCAAGTACCACTACCTGACGCCGTTTTACTCGCCGTGCATCAGCGGCGAGTGCGTGCCCGGCTCGTCCAGCCTGGGCAGGTGGCTGCCCGCGGTGCCGCCGGTCATCCCGTACGCCCTCGTGTCGCTGCCGTTCGTGCTCGGCTTCCGGCTGACCTGCTACTACTACCGGCGGGCCTACTACAGGTCGTTCTGGCGGGCACCCGCCGCCTGTGCGGTGCGCGAGCCGCACGCCCGGTACACCGGTGAGACCAGGTTCCCGCTCATCATGCAGAACCTGCACCGGTTCTTCTTCTTCCTGGTGATCCTGATCTCGGTGCTGAACACCTACGACGTCACCCAGGCGTTCCGCGGCCCCAACGGCGACTTCGGGTTCGGCCTGGGCTCGCTGATCATGCTGGTGAACGTGATCTTGCTGTGGGCGTACACGCTGTCGTGCCACTCGTGCAGGCACATCACGGGCGGACGGCTGAAGAACTTCTCCAGGCACCCGGTCCGATACTGGATATGGACCCAGGTCTCCAAGCTGAACGCGCGGCACATGCAGCTCGCGTGGACCACGCTCGGCACTCTGATGCTGACCGACCTGTATATCTGGCTCGTCTCCGCCGGGGTGTTCAGCGACCCGAGGTTCTTCAACTGAGGCAGGCGACGCAATGACTGACATCGAGCGGCTTGGATACGACGTGGTGGTGGTCGGGGCCGGCGGCTCCGGGCTGCGCGCGGCCATCGAGGCCCGGCAGGCGGGCAAGAAGACCGCGGTCATCTCCAAGTCGCTGTTCGGCAAGGCGCACACGGTCATGGCCGAGGGCGGCTGCGCCGCCGCGATGGGCAACGTCAACCCGAACGACAACTGGCAGGTGCACTTCCGCGACACCATGCGCGGGGGCAAGTTCCTGAACAACTGGCGGATGGCCGAACTGCACGCCAAGGAGGCCCCGGACCGGGTCTATGAGCTCGAGGCCTGGGGCGCGCTGTTCGACCGCACCAAGGACGGCAAGATCAGCCAGCGGAACTTCGGCGGGCACCAGTACCCCCGGCTGGCCCACGTGGGCGACCGGACGGGCCTGGAGATGATCAGGACCCTGCAGCAGCGGGTCGTGGCGCTGCAGCAGGAGGACGCCCGCACCCACGGCGATCCCGAGGCGATGATCAAGGTCTTCGCGGAGACCACGATCACCGAGCTGGTCAAGGACGGGGACCGGATCGCGGGCGCGTTCGGCTACATCCGCGAGACCGGCCGGTTCGTCCTGTTCGAGGCGCCCGCCGTGATCCTGGCCACCGGCGGGATCGGGAAGACGTTCAAGTACAGCTCCAACTCCTGGGAGTACACCGGGGACGGCCACGCGCTCGCGCTGCTGGCCGGGGCGACCCTGCTGAACATGGAGTTCGTGCAGTTCCACCCCACCCACATGGTGTGGCCGATCTCGGTTCGCGGGCTGCTGGTCACCGAGTCGGTCCGCGGCGACGGCGGCGTGCTGCGCAACTCCGAGGGCCGCCGGTACATGTTCGACTACGTGCCGGACGTGTTCCGGGCGCAGTACGCGGAGACGGAGGAGGAGGCCGACCGCTGGTACGACGACCCGGACCACAACCGGCGCCCGCCAGAGCTGCTGCCCCGTGACGAGGTCGCCCGCGCGAACAACGCCGAGGTCAAGGCCGGCCGCGGGTCACCGCACGGCGGGGTGTACCTCGACATCGCCTCCCGCAGGTCGGCCGAGGAGATCCTGCGCCGGCTGCCGTCCATGTACCACCAGTTCAAGGAGCTGGCCGACGTCGACATAACCAAGGAGCCGATGGAGGTCGGCCCGGCCCAGCACTACGTGATGGGCGGCGTGGAGGTCGACCCGGACACCGGGGCGTCCATCGTCCCCGGCCTGTTCGCCGCCGGCGAGGTGTCCGGCGGCATGCACGGCTCCAACCGGCTCGGCGGCAACTCCCTGTCCGACCTGCTGGTGTTCGGCCGCCGGGCGGGCGCGGGCGCCGTGGAGTACCTGGACTCGCTGAACGGCGTCCGGCCGAAGGCGACCGACGCGGACCTCGAGGCGGCCAGGGCCGAGGCGCTTGCGCCGCTGCAGCGCGCCGGCGGGGAGAACCCGTATACGGTGCACTCCGAGGTCCAGCAGACCATGAGCGACCTGGTCGGCATCATCCGCAACGAAGAGGAGATCAAGGCGGCGCTCGCCGAGCTGGAGAAGCTGCGCGCCCGGGCGGCGAACGTCAGCGCCGAGGGCGGCCCCGCGTACAACCCCGGCTGGCACCTCGCCCTGGACCTGCGCAACATCATGCTGATCGCGGACTGCGTGGCCCAGGCGGCGCTGGAGCGCCAGGAGAGCCGCGGCGGGCACACCCGCGACGACTTCCCCGAGATGTCCCCGGAATGGCGTCAGGTCAGCCTGATCGCCGCGCTGGACGGCGACCGGGTGGCGATCCGGCGGCAGCTGATGGCCCCGATGCGCGAGGACCTGCTCGCCCTGTTTGACCGGGCCGAGCTGAAGAAGTACTACACCGGCGCGGAACTGCCGCCGGAAACCGCGACTGCGCAGCCGTCGGCCAGCGAGGAGAAGAGCTGATGGGCGAGAAGGTAGCGCTCAAGATCTGGCGCGGCGACGCCGGCCAGGGCATGCTGACCGACTACCAGGTCGAGGCCAACGAGGGCGAGGTCCTCCTCGACATTCTGCACCGGCTGCAGGCCACCCAGGCCGGCGACCTCGCGGTTCGCTGGAACTGCAAGGCAGGCAAGTGCGGCTCCTGCTCCATGGAGATCAACGGGCGGCCGCGCCTGGCCTGCATGACCCGGATGTCGACCTTCGAGCCCGGCCAGCCGATCACGGTCACGCCGCTGCGGACGTTCCCGGTGATCAGGGACTTGGTCACGGACGTCTCGTTCAACTACGCGAAGGCACGGCAGATCCCCTCGTTCACCCCGGACCCCTCGATCGGGCTGGGCGAGTTCCGGATGCAGCAGGTGGATGTGCAGCGGTCGCAGGAGTTCCGCAAGTGCATCGAGTGCTACCTGTGCCAGAACGTCTGCCACGTGATCCGCGACCACCCCGAGAACGAGCGGGCGTTCGCCGGCCCCAGGTTCCTGATGCGGGTCGCCGAGCTTGAGATGCACCCGGCCGACACCGCCGACCGCCGCGAGATCGCCCAGGACGACTTCGGCCTCGGCTACTGCAACATCACCAAGTGCTGCACCGAGGCCTGCCCGGAGAACATCAAGATCACCGACAACGCCCTGATCCCGATGAAGGAGCGCGTGGCGGACCGCAAGTACGACCCGCTGGTCTGGCTCGGCTCCAAGATCACCCGCCGGCCGCGCGGCGCCAGCGACACACCTCCCGTCGTCCCCGGCAAGGGCTAGCGGCGCGTGCTTTTACCTGGCCGTTCCGCCCTGCGTAGCGTGCGGGCGCGGGGCGGCCCCGCGCCCGCACGCCCGGTCAGCGGACGTACCTGAGGATCGCGCCCTCGTCGATCCCGGCCGCTCCCGGGCTGAGGCTGGCGGCCGCCCAGAGCGAGGTAGTCCCTGGGACCAGGGCCATTTCGCTGACGCTCGTCGTCAGCCCGGTCCCGGCCACCGGTTCGGGTACCGCGGCCAGGCGGCCCCCGCTGTAGTGCAGGAACTCGTCGGGACCTGTCGTCCCCTTGACCGCTCTGCCCAAGGCCCCGCCGCGTCCCGGCGCGCACGGAGCGCCTGGCGCCCGGCGAGCCCCATCCGCGCCAGGCGCGGCATTCCGGGCCGGCCGCGCCTCGTCACTCCGGCCCGCGCCCGCAACATCCCGCCCGGCCTGCGGTGGACGGGACAGGGCGAGCCGGTGACCGGCGCGCGTTCGGGGTTAATATCCTTGGCTGGCGCGGGCCGACACCCTGCCTGCGGAGCGAAGGGCTGCCATGTCGCACATGACCTATCTTGAGGCCTCGGTGGTGGGCCTCATCCAGGGCGTGACCGAGCTGTTCCCCGTGTCCAGCCTCGGCCACAACGTGCTTATCCCGGCGCTGGTCGGGGGCAGCTGGGCCGACAACCTGAACGTCGCTGCGCCCGAGTCCCCGTACCTGGCGTTCATCGTCGGGCTGCACGTCGCGACCGCGCTCGCGATGGTGATCTACTTCTGGCGGGACTGGGTCCGGATCATCGGCGGCTTCTTCACCTCCATCCGGGACCGGGAGATCGCGACCGTCGACCAGAAGCTGGCATGGATGATCATCCTGGCCACCATTCCCGTCGGGCTCGTCGGCCTGGCGTTCGAGCATGAGTTCCGGGTGCTGTTCGGCAAGCCGATCAGGGCGGCGATCTTCCTGGTCATCAACGGGCTGATCCTTTACGCGGGCGAGCGGTTCCGGACCAGGAAGTCGCTGGCCGCCGACGACGAGGCGGCCGCGGAGAGCGAGCCGGTCCCCGTCCGCTCCGCGGTGGCGGACACGGTCGTCATGGCCGAGGCCGGGGCCGGGCCGGCGGTTGCCATGCCGGCGGTCGCGGCGCATGCCTCCGGCCAGCGGGCCGTCAAGCAGCAGGAGTCGACCCGCGCGGTCCAGGCCGACCGGCGGCTTGTCAAGGTCGGTTACTGGCAGGCGCTGGTCATCGGGTCGGTGCAGATACTCGCGCTGCTGGCCGGCATCAGCCGGGACGGCGTGGTGATGGTGACCGGTATGTTCCGCGGCCTGTCCCGGCAGGACGCGGCGCGCTTCTCGTTCCTGCTCTCGACGCCGGTCATCTTCGCCGCCGGGGCGCTCAAGGTCCCGGACCTCACCGGCCCGCTCGGGAGCGGGATCCGCGGGCAGATCCTGGTCGGCAGCATCCTCTCCGGCGTCGGCGCCTACCTGGCGGTGCGGTACCTGATGCGGTACTTCCAGACCCGCACGCTGACCCCGTTCGCCATCTACTGCTTCGTTTTCGGCCTCGGCAGCATCATCTACCTGTCGGTGCGGTAACTCCCCCAGCGTGGCGGCCACGGGACGCGGAGCCCGCGGGAACGCGCCTGGCTCACTCGCCGCGGGAACGCGCCCGGCTCACTCGCTGCGGGAGCGGCGGGCCCGGATGCGGGCGCGCTCCTTGGCGTCGAGCACGGTCTTGCGCAGCCGGACCGCGGACGGCGTCACCTCGGCGCACTCGTCGTCCGCGCAGAACTCCAGCGCCTGCTCCAGCGACAGCAGCCGCGGCGGGATCAGCCGCTCCAGTTCCTCTCCCGACGACTGGCGCACGTTGGTCAGCTTCCGCTCCTTGGTGATGTTCACGTCCATGTCGTCGGAGCGGGAGTTCTCGCCCACGATCATGCCCTCGTACACCTCGGTGCCCGGCTCCACGAACAGCGTCCCCCGCTCCTGCAGCGAGAACATCGCGTAGGCCGTGGCCGGGCCTGACCGGTCGGCCACCAGCGACCCGGTGGGCCGCATCCGCATCGGCCCCGACCACGGCTCGTACCCCTCGAAGACGTGGTGGGCGATGCCGGTCCCCCTGGTGTCGGTCAGGAACTGGGTGCGGAACCCGATCAGCCCTCGCGCGGGCACCACGAAGTCCAGCCGGATCCAGCCGGTCCCGTGGTTGGTCATGTTCTCCATCCGCCCCTTGCGCTGGGCGAGCAGCGCGGTCACCGCGCCGAGGTACTCCTCGGGCACGTCCACGGTCAGCCGCTCCACCGGCTCGTGCCTGGCCCCGTTCACCTCGCGGACCACCACCGTCGGGCGCCCCACGGTCAGCTCGTATCCTTCCCGCCGCATGGTCTCGACCAGCACGGCGAGGGCAAGCTCGCCGCGGCCCTGCACCTCCCAGGTGTCCGGCCGCTCGGTGGGCAGCACCACGATCGACACGTTGCCGACCAGTTCCCTGTCCAGCCGGCCGGCGACCATCCGCGCGGTGACCTTGCTGCCCTTCTGGATGCCGACCAGCGGCGAGGTGTTCACGCCGATCGTCATCGAGATCGCCGGCTCATCCACGGTGATCAGCGGCAGCGGCCGCGGGTCGTCCACATCCGCGAGGGTCTCGCCGATCATGATGTCGTCGATGCCCGCCACCGCGATGATGTCGCCGGCCGACGCGGACGCGGCCGGGACCCGTTCCAGCGCCTCGGTGCGGAACAGCTCGGATATCCTGACCCGCTCGATGGATCCGTCCCTGCGGCACCACGCCACCTGCTGGCCCCGGGTGATCTGGCCGCTGTGCACCCGGCAGAGGGCGATCCGGCCCAGGTAGGACGAGGCGTCCAGGTTGGTCACGTGCGCCCGCAGCGGCTCCTCCGGGTCGTAGCGGGGCGCGGGCACGGCGTCCCGCAGCACCGCGAACAGCGGCTCGAGGTCCGGCGAGTCGGGCAGCGTGCCGTCCTCGGGCCGCTGCAGCGAGGCCCGCCCGGCCCGCGCCGACGCGTACACGATGGGGAACTCGATCTGGTCCTCGGTGGCGTCCAGGTCGAGGAACAGCTCGTAGCACGCGTCCACGACCTCGGCGATCCGCGCGTCCGGCCGGTCCACCTTGTTGATCACGAGGATCACCGGCAGCCGGGCCGCGAGCGTCTTGCGCAGCACGAACCTGGTCTGCGGCAGCGGGCCCTCGCTCGCGTCGACGAGCAGCAGCACCCCGTCGACCATGGAAAGCCCGCGCTCGACCTCGCCGCCGAAATCGGCGTGGCCCGGCGTGTCCACGATGTTGATGGTCAGCCCGCCATGGCGCACCGCGGTGTTCTTGGCCAGGATCGTGATGCCCTTCTCCCGCTCCAGGTCACCGGAGTCGAGGACGCGCTCGGCCACCTGGGCGCCCGCGCGGAACGCCCCTGACTGCCACAGCATCGCGTCCACGAGCGTGGTCTTGCCATGGTCGACGTGCGCGACGATGGCGACGTTGCGCAGGTCGTCGCGGGTGGCAACGCGGGCGGTCGGCGTGGGCATGCGGGAAGGCTCCGGGCAGGGAAGGGGAAGCGCCAGGATTACGGCGCCACCAGCATATTCGCTTACAGATTCTGAACGGAAATTGTGCTCCCGGTCTTCCGTGCCCGCCGGTCATGCCGGGGCGGGCGTGACCGGGCCGCGGGTCAGCCAGCGACGTCCAGGCGGCGGACTGACGGCACGCCGGTAAGTAGAAAATGTGTTCGATGCCGGGTAGGCTGTCACCGTGGCAGCGTACGTTCCGCCAGGATGGCCGCCCGGGGTCCATCCGCCGGGCAGCGAGGAGTTCGAGCAGACAGCGGTGGCCTGGCTGCTCGACGTGGTGCCGCCCGACTACCGGCTGCACGGGGTGCTGCGCAGGCACCCGGTCGCGCTGGCCGCGCTGGCCAGGCATCACCTGGCGGCGTGCGTCGCGGGCGCGCGCGAAGGGTACCGGACCGCCCGCGCCGAGCTGGGGGACTCCCTGCCGCCCGGCGGCGTGGAGGCCGTGCTCGAGGCCTACCGCACCGAGGGGAGCAGGATGGTCGAGACCGCGCGCGCCGTGGACCTGGTCGGCCGGGCGCTGCGCGGCGAGGTCTTCACGGAGCAGCTCGCGGGCACGCGCGGCAGCGCTGACGAGCGCGCAGGCGCAGGCTCGCGAGGCGCTGCCGGGCGGCGCGGCGGCGATGGCTCCACCGCAGGCCGTGGCCCACACACCGGCACCGGCCCACACACCGCTGCTGGCCCACTCACCGGCAGCGCCGGCCGACGTGAGGGCACCAGCCGTCACGCCGCCACGCGGCGTGACGGGGCGGCCCGGCGCGGCGCTACGCCAGCCCCGTCGCGCTGAGCCTGGCCTGCTCCAGCGCCGGAGCCGACCGGTCGGCCAGGTCCTGCAGCCGCGATGCGTCGTTCTCGCTGAACTGGCCGGGTTCTGCGGCTGCGGCCGCGAGCACGCCGGTCACCTTGCCGTCGACCATCAACGGGACGGTGACCAGCGAAAGCGCTCCCTTGGCCAGGGCCCGGGCCGCGCTGGCCGGCAGGCCGGCCCTGCCCCCGGCAAGCTGGCCCCGGCTTCCGGCGGCAGCGGCGCGCAGCGGCAGGCCGGCGCCGTCTCCCGCGTGCAGCAGGTAGGCGCTGTCGGCGCCGATCGCGTCCCTTGCCGACTCGACCGTGCTGACGAGCAGGTCGTCAAACCTGGTGCTGATGCCGGGGTCACCGGCCGGGCGCGGGGCCGGGACGCCGGGGTCAGGCCCGTTCCCGGCCGCTGCTGGATGAGCGGTGCCGGGCTGGCCGGGAACGGACGCCACGGGCGCGCCTGACGTGGCGGGACGGCTCCGCCCCGCGAGCTCGAGCCGGAACCACACGGCCTTGGCCGCCCGAGCATAGGTAACCCCCCAGGCCGAGGCCAGCTCGGACGGCAGCTGCAGCCCGCGGCCGCTGGTGCGCTCGGCTGCATCGTCGGCGGTCTGCGGCTGGTCGGGGCGCAGCTGGGCCGGGCGCCGGTCCAGCACCGCAATCTCGACAGCGCCGTCCGACACGTCCCCGAGCAGCCTGCAGGTGACCTGCACGGGCGTCCCCGCATGCAAAACAGCGTTGGTGACGAGCTCGCTGGTCAGCAGCACCGCATCGTCGACGAGCGGGTCCTGCTCGCCGGGCTGGCCCGCCAGATCCCACGACTCCAGCGTGTCCCGCACGAAACGGCGCGCCGCTGCGGCGGCCGCCGGGACTGGCTGGTATGCAGCGGTCGCCACAAACTCGTCTCGTGCCTCTACGTACACCATCGATTACCCATCGTGACAGAATCGTGGCCCCGTTACCCCCGAAACCGCGTGCTCATCACTGCGAGTAGTGGTAAGCGGGCTCAGCCCGCCGGGCGGGACCAGCCCGCACCCGAGACGTACGCACGGACAATCCGCGCCGGAACGCCGGCCACGACACACCGGTCGGGGAACGTGCCGCGGACCACGGACCCCGCCGCCACGACAACGTTCCGGCCGATGTTCGCGCCGGGCAGGATGACGGCCCCGGCGCCGAGCCAGGTGCCGGCGCCGATCGACACCGCCGTGTTCACGGGCCACTGCCGCCCGATCGGCACGTCCGGGTCGGCGTAGCCGTGGTTCTGGTCGGTGATGTAGACGTACGGGCCGGTGAACACGTCATCACCGATGTCGATCGAGCAGTGCGCCACGATGTGGCTGCCGCGCCCGATCACGCAGCGGCTGCCGATCCGCAGCACAGGCTGGTCGCCGAGGTCATGACCGGGCACCATGCCCGCGCTGAGCGTCACCTGTTCCGCGATCATGGTCTCGTCGCCGACCTCGATCCAGCGCTCCCCGTACACCGCGCCGGTGGGGAACGCCATCATCGAGTGCGGCCCGAACGCCGCGAACCTGCGGCCCGCCGGGGAGCCGGCGGTGATGGTCCCGGCCTGCCGCAGGACGTTCCAGGCCGAGTGCACCGCCCAGGAAAGCGCCGCACGCCGCCACCGGCCGATCACGCGCCTGCACGACATGGCCGAAACGGTACCGGTTGCCCGGGTCACAAGCGCACCGACCCGGCGTCGCCCGCGCGCCGCACCCAGGCCCGGCCGTGCGTCCCGTGCGCTGCGCGCGCCCTCGATCCGCCTGTCTCCCCGCACACCCGGGAGCCCGCGATATGGATGGCGCCCGGGTAGCGCGCGGTCCTTGCCACCGCTGCGGCCCTATGACCAGCCTTTGCCGCAGTTAGCAGCGTCCTGAACCATGATCGTGGTCGATTGACGACGAGTACCGTCACCGATCAACCACGATCATGAAATATGCACCGGGCCACCGCGGCCGGCGGCAGCGAGCTGGCCGCAGGCGCCGTCGATCTGCCTCCCGCGGGTGTCGCGGATCGTCACCGGGATGCCCCGTCGCGCCAGCCGCTCTTCGAACTCCCGCATCACGCCGGGTTCCGACGCGGTCCACCTCGACCCTGGCGTCGGGTTGAGCGGGATCAGGTTGACGTGCGCGAGGTGGCCCTCCAGCAGGCCGGCCAGCGCCTCGGCGCGCCATGCCTGGTCGTTGACGTCGCGGATCAGCGCGTACTCGATCGACACCCGGCGCCCGGCCGCCGCCGCGTACCCCCACGCGGCGTCCAGCACCTCGGCCACGGGCCAGCGCCTGTTGACCGGGACAAGCTGGTCGCGCAGGGCGTCGTCCGGCGCGTGCAGCGAGACCGCCAGCCGGACCGGCAGGCCCTCGCCGGCCAGCCTGCCGATGGCCGGGACCAGGCCAACGGTCGATATCGTGACCGCGCGCCTGGAGATGCCGAGCCCGTCTGGCACCGGGTCCGTGATCCGGCGGACCGCGGCAAGCACCCGGGTGTAGTTGGCCAGCGGCTCGCCCATCCCCATGAAGACGACGTTGGAGACCCTGCCCCGGCCTCCGGCCACCTCGCCCCGCGCCAGGGCCCGCGCGCCGGCCACCACCTGCGCCACGATCTCGGCGGCGGACAGGTTGCGGGTCAGCCCAGCCTGCCCGGTGGCGCAGAACGGGCACGCCATCCCGCACCCGGCCTGCGACGAAACGCACATCGTCACCCGCCCCGGGTAGCGCATCAGCACCGACTCCACGTACGACCCGTCGAGCGCGCGCCACAGCGTCTTGCGTGTCTGGCCGTCGTCGCAGCTGAGCTCCTGCTGCGCGGTCAGCAGGCGGGGCAGCAGCGCCTCCGCCAGGGGGCCGCGGGCGGCGGCGGGGACGTCGGTCATGTCCCCGGGGTCGTCGGTCAGCCTGCCGAAGTAGTGCCGCGACAGCTGATCACCGCGGAAGCCCGGCTGGCCGAGCCGCTCGGCCGCGCCGCGGCGCCCCGGGGGATCCAGGTCGGCAAGGTGCAGCGGCGGGCGGGCCGCGGCGCGCGGCCGCTGCCCCGCACCCGCGGGATGCGACACCGGCACGCGGCTCTCCGTTCGGGTTCGGGAATGTGGGCCGCCGGCCGGCGCGGCGCAAACCGGTAACGATCCGCCGGTATGAGCACGCTGACCTGCCGTAAGTCGGTAGATTTCGTAACCATGCCGACGCTGCGCCGAGGGGCGGGCCAGACCAGGATAACCGCCAGCCCGGAGCAACCCAGGATCCTGCTGGAGAGCGAGAGCCCGTACGGCAGCCGGCGCGTCGTCGTGGAGTGCGACGGGGCTACCACGGCCGCTTACCTGCACTCTGCGGACGGGCCGGTCGCGGCCACCTGGATCGCCAACCACGTGCCCGCGCCGGAGACCACGGACCTGGCCAGGCTGGACGCCGGGCACGCGCCGGTGATGCCGGCGGCGCACACCAAGCACCCGGACGGCAGGCCGGTGCTCGAGCCCGGGGCGCTGCGGGCGCTGTGGCTCGAGGAGGGCGACGGCGTCGTGATCCTCGAGTATGGCGGCCCGCTCGCGGTGCTGGCCGGCTGGTGCGACATGGCCCGGGGGATGCCCGGGTACTGCAGGGACGTGATCGGGCAGACGCCGTTCGGCTGGTCGCTCGACGACGCGATGGAGGGTCTGGGCCCCCGGATAGCCCAGGCCGAGGACTTCTGGCGGTGGCGCGCGGAGGCGTCCAACTGGGCCGGCTTCCAGCAAGCCGTGCTGGGCCACCTGCTCGGCAAGCTCGGACCCGGCGGGCGGTACTGGGACGTGGGCGGCGGCAAGCAGCCGCTGGTCGGCGTCTCCGAGCGCCCCCCGACGGCGCTGCGGCCTTACACGGTCCTGTCCACGGCCGGGATGAGCTGCCAGCGGATGCCGGTCATCGAGCAGATGGGTGACCTCGCCAAGGGGGGCGCCAGGATCGAGCTCGCGATCGCGACCACGATGCCGAGCGCGGAAGCGGCCAGGATCTTCCTGTGGCTCGGCCAGTACCCGTGGCGCGAGGTCACCTGGCTGGGCGATGGGCACTGCGTGGCCTGGTATCACGAGCCGTCCACGTTCCCGCTCGGCGGCGGCAGCGAGGGAGTGCTGTTCCTGGACAAGCCCGGCAGCCTGATCGGGCCTGACGTGCCCGACCTGTCCGGCTTCTCGTTCGGCGAGCCGGTCCGGTGGCTGTGGGTCGTCCCGATCAGCGACAGGGAACGCGTGCTCGCGGCCGAGCGCGGGCCGGCCAGCCTGGTGACCCACCTGGCGGCGCAGCGCCGCAGCTGGGTCGTGGGCTAGCGTCCCGGCTCTAGCGGGCGTGCGGCACGAAGACGGTCAGCAGCAGCCAGGCGATCGGCGCGAAGAAGACCAGGGAGTCCATCCGGTCCAGGGCGCCGCCATGCCCGGGGAACACCCGGCCCATGTCCTTGATCCCGAGATCCCGCTTGATCATGGACTCGACCAGGTCGCCGACGGTCGCGGCGGCGACCGCGGCGGCACCTAGGACCAGGCCCTGCCACACATGCGCGTGCAGCAGCCAGGGGAGCGTGATCGCCCCGGCCGCCAGGCAGGCCACCGTGGATCCGCCCAGGCCTTCCCAGGTCTTCTTCGGGCTGATGCCGGGGGCCATCGGGTGGCGCCCGGCGAGGATCCCGGCGAAGTACCCGCCGATGTCGCTGCACACGGTGAGCAGGATGAAGATCAGCGTCCGGCGCGCGCCGTCGGGCCTGGACAGCATCAGCGGCACGAAGACGCCAAGCATCGGCACGTACGCGAGCGCGAACACGCTGGCGGTCATGTCCCGCAGGTAGCCCTGGGCGCCGCCGGGCAGCCTCCAGGCCATGAGCACCAGGGCCGTGATCGCCAGGGCGGCCAGGGCGGGCTGCGCGCCGTACCAGTAGGCGAGCGTGAACATGGCGGCGCACCCGGCCGCCAGGGGGATCAGCGGGAGGTTTATCCCCCGGTCGGCCAGCGCCTGCCGCAGCTCCCAGAGCCCCACCGCGATGAAGAAGCCCACGTAGGCGAGGAACGTGGCCTTGACCGTGAACAGGGTGACCAGCACGAGGCCGCCGAGCAGGACGCCGATGGCCACCGCCACGGGCAGGTTGCGGCCCGTCCTGCTCCGCTTTCGCTCGTTCGCCGGGCCGGCCGTTCCCTCGGCGAGCTGCCCGCCCGGATCCTCAGGCACCGGGCCGGCATTCCCGCCCGCATGCGTACCGCTGTCTGTCCCGACGCAAGCTATACCTCGAGAAGCTCGGCTTCTTTGTTCCTGAGCAGCTCGTCAATCTGGCTGACGTAGGTGTGCGTGAGGTCGTCGAGTTCCCGCTCCGCCCGCCGGCCGTCGTCCTCTCCTGCCTCACCTCCCTTGACCAGCTTGTCCAGCGAGTCCTTGGCGTGCCTGCGGATATTGCGGATGGAGACCCGGCTGTCCTCCGCCTTGTGCCGCGCGATCTTGATGTACTCGCGCCTGCGCTCCTCGGACAGCTCGGGGAAGATGATCCGGATGATGGTGCCGTCATTGGACGGGTTCACGCCGAGGTCGCTGTTCCGGATCGCCTTCTCGATGGCGGACATGGACGACTTGTCGAAGGGCTGGATGATGACCATCCGGGGCTCGGGCATGTGGAACGACGCAAGCTGGTTCACCGGCGTCTGCGTGCCGTAGTACTCCGCCGTGATCTTGTTGAACATCGAGGGATGCGCACGGCCGGTGCGGATGCCAGCGAACTCCTCCTTGGCGACCGTGACGGCCTTCTCCATCTTCTCCTCGGCTTCGAGGAGGGTGTCGTCAATCACTGCGGCTCCCGTGCCTTGCGTTGGCGTCCCGGTGCGCGCCCTGTCTGCGCACCGGGTGTATCCATCGTGCGCCCCGGCCGGGGAATCATGGCACGCAGGGCGCTCAGTGCGCGAACCGGCTCACTAGCGTTCCGATCCTCTCACCGCGCACAGCGCGCACCACGTTTCCCTCGCGCATCAGGTCAAAGACCACGATCGGCAGGTCATTGTCCATGCACAGGCTGACCGCCGTTGCATCCATGAACCTTAGCTCCCGCCGGAGCACCTCGCCATAGTCGAGCCGGTGGAAGCGGATCGCGTCCGGCGTGTGCCGCGGGTCGGCGTCGTAGACCCCGTCGACCTGGGTGCCCTTGAGCACCGCCTGGGCCCCGATCTCGAGGGCGCGCTGCGCGGCGCAGGTGTCGGTCGAGAAGAACGGGGCGCCGAGGCCGGCCCCGAAGATCACGACCCGGCCCTTCTCCAGGTGCCGGATCGCCCGCAGCGGTATGTAGGGCTCGGCGACCTGGCCCATGGTGATCGCGGTCTGCACCCGCGTCTCCACGCCGAACTTCTCCAGCACGTCCTGCAGGGCCAGGCAGTTGATGACGGTGCCCAGCATCCCCATGTAGTCAGCGCGGGACCGGTCGATGCCGCGCTGCGACAGCACCGCGCCGCGGAACATGTTCCCGCCGCCGACGACCGCTGCCACCTGGATGCCCTCCCGGGCGGCCGCCGAGATCTCCTTGGCGATGTGGACCACCACGTCGGGGGAGATCCCGAGCGGCTCGCCGCCGGCGAAGGCCTCGCCCGAGAGCTTCAGCACGACGCGGTGCCACCGGGGATGCGTCTCCCCGGGAACCGCCGCCGCGGTGGCAGTGGCGGCCCGGACAGCGCCCGCCCGCTCGGCGGACGCCGCCCCGTTGGCCACGGCGGCTCCCGCCGCCGGGCGGGTGGTGCCCTCCTGCACGGGGCGCATCCTTCCCTGGTCTCGGCTGGCTGCGGGCGGGCTCTGCGCCTGGGTCAGCCGGCCTGCCCGATCTGGAACCGGGCAACCGCCAGGACACGCGCACCATGCTCGTCCAGCAGCTTCTTGACCGGCTTCTTCTGGTCCCTGACCGACGCCTGCTCGATGAGCACGACGTCCTTGAGGAACGCGTTCACGCGGCCATCCACGATCTTGCCGATGGCCGCCTCCGGCTTGCCCTCCTCGCGGGTCATCTGCTCGGCGATCCGCCGCTCCTGCTCGATCACATCGGCTGGCACGTCCTCGCGGGTGACGTAGCGCGGGCGCATGGCAGCAACCTGGTGCGCGATGTCCTGGGCCACATCAGCCGACCCGGGATCCAGCTGGACCAGCACGCCGAGGGTCGGCGGCAGCCCGGGGTCGGACTTGTGCAGGTAGCTGGTGACGAAGCCGCCCTCGAACCGGGCAAACCGGCCAACCTCGACCTTCTCCTTGAGCGACGCGCCCGCCTCCTCGATCAGCTCCTGGGCGGTCTGGCCCGGCCGGACTTCCAGGCCGAGCACGGCGAGCCTGTCCGCGGCGTCAGCGTCCAGCGCTGCCTTGGCGATGTCGGCCGCGACCTGCTGGAAGAGCTCGGTCTTGGCGACGAAGTCGGTCTCGCAGTTGACCTCGAGGAGCACGCCCTTGGTGTTCCCGTCCAGGGCCGAGGTGACCAGGCCCTGGGCCGCGGTCCGCTCGGCCCGTTTGGTGACGTCCTTGGCGCCCTTGACCCGGAGGATCTCCACGGCTGCCTCGTAGTCCGGGGCCTCGACGAGCGCATTCTTGCAGTCGAGCATGCCCGCGCCCGTCTGCTCACGGAGCCGCTTCACATCCGCCGCGCTGTAGTCCATGTCCTCATCTCTATCTCTCAATGTCCTGTGGTGAGCGGCCGCTGGGCCGGCCTGCGCCGGGCGGGCCCGCGGTCAGGCAGACCCGGCCGCCGGCTCCCCGCCCTCCGGCGCAGCATCGCTGGCCGCGGCGGCGCTGTCGGCGGCTGCGGCCTCTGCGGG